>NZ_JAJCXD010000059.1:0-25395 GCF_021056305.1 Actinokineospora sp. PR83 | reverse complement strand
ACTGCGCACCGGTGCTGGCCGCGGCGGAGGACGACTGGGCGCGGGTGCGCGCGGCGGCGGCCGTGCCGCTGCCCACCCCGCCGGGGCTGGCCGAGCGAGCACTGGCCGCGGTGCGGGCGGTGCGCGGCGTGGGCGGGGTCGTGGAGGTGGCCCAGGAGGGCGGGGCGCTGCGGGTGTCCGAGCGGGTCGTCGCCTTGGCGGCGCGGGCGGCGGCCGCGGAGTACCTCGCGGGCACCGGCGGCGGGCACCTGCGGTCCGTCGTGACCGGACCCGGGACCGTCGAGTTGGGACTCGCCGTCCGGTTCGGCACAGCCATCGACCCGCTCGCCGAGCGGCTGCGCGCCCACGTGCTGGCGAGCCTGGCCCCGCACCTGGGCGAGCGGCTGCCGGTGGTCGACGTCCAGGTGGTCGATGTGACCCATCCCCCATCCGGGTGACTTGGCGAGAGTTGTCGGCGGGTGCGGGCATCTGACTGAGTACACGGCCCCGAACGCAGCAGCGACAGGGGCGGTGAGCCCCCAGCCGATTCGGAAGGAACCGCCGACGATGGCAACCACGAACCCCACCAGGCCCGACCAGGCCGTCGACACCTCGCCCGCCACCCGCACCGGGGCGTCCCCGGCCCGCTTGGCCGACGACCAGTCGCACGGCAAGACCACCATCGCCTCCAACGTCGTGCAGAAGATCGCGGGCATGGCCGCCCGCGAGGTGTCCGGTGTGTACGCGATGGGCGGCGGGGTCTCCCGGGCCTTCGGCGCGATCCGCGAGCGCATCCCCGGCGCGGGCACCGTGTCCACCTCCGGGGTGTCGGTGGAGGTCGGCGAGAAGCAGGCCGCGATCGACCTCGACATCGTCGTGGAGTACGGCGCCGGCATCGTCGAGCTGGCGCGCGCGGTGCGCCGCAACGTGATCACCGCCGTGGAGCGGATGACCGGCCTGGAGGTCATCGAGGTCAACATCTCGGTCAACGACATCCACCTGCCGGACGAGAACGGCGACGACGAGGCGCCCACCACGTCCCGAGTGGAGTGACCACCGTGGACCCGACGGCCGCCCCCGGCGCGCTGGCCGACGCCATCGGCGCGGCCGTGCTCGCCGACCCCGCGGTGCTGCGGCTCGACGGCGGCGCGTTCGGCGCCGTCGCCACCGCGCTGCCCGGGCGGCGGGTCGTCGGTGTCCGGGTCGGCGCCCCCGGGGACCCGATCGAGGTCTCCGTGGTGCTGGCCATGGGCACCCCCGTCCCGGCGGCCGCCGCGCGGGTGCGCGGCGCGGTCCGGGCGCTGGCCGGGCCGGTCCCGGTCGACGTCCACGTCAGCGACGTGGACGTGCCGTGACCGACCCGCGCGAGCGGGCCGCCCGGCGCGAGTTCGTCCGCCGCGCCCACCCGGACGTCGGCGGCGACCACGACGAGTTCGTCGCCGGACTGGCCCGCCTGCGGGCCGCGGCCGAGCAGTCCGATCCGGACGGTCGCAGGTGGGACGGTCCGGTCGTCGGGGACACCCGACCGGGTGGCGTGTTCGGCCTGACCGACCGGGTGCGCCGCTGGCACAGCAGGCGCTTCCGCAAACCCCGGGTCCGCTGACCCGCCAGGAACGAGTAGGGACACATGAACGCGACCCAGACCGGCATCTTCGCCGGCCTCATCCTGGGCCTGGCCGCCTCGCAGGGCTTCCTGGCCTTTGTCATCACCCTGGCCATCGGCTTCGTCGGCCTGGTCGTCGGCCGCATCGTCGACGGCGAACTGGACCTGTCCGACATGTTCGGCGGCCGGGGCAGGGACAAGTGATCGAGGTGGACGACCGGGGCACGCTGAGCATCGACCCGGTCGTGGTGCGCAAGATCGCCGAGCACGCGGCGGACGCCGCCCCCGGGACCACGGCGGTCAAGCGCAAGCTCATCGGCTCGCACGGCGCCTCGGCCACCGTCGACGGCACCGGGGACACCGTGTCGCTGCGGGTGGACCTGGCGCTGCACTACCCCGCGGCGGTGCGCCAAGTCGTGGCGGACGTGCGCGCCGCGGTCACCGGGGAGGTCGAGCGGATCACCTCCTACCGGGTGCTCGGAGTGGACGTCACCGTCTCCGCGCTGCTGCCCGAGATCCGCGCGCGAGTGGAGTGAGGCAGTGCGCGTCTTCGTCCGAATCCTGAGCCTCCTGCTCGGCCTGGCCCTGGCCGCCGCGGGAGCACTGCTGGCCCTGGAGGTCGGCTGGACCTGGGCCCGTCCGGTGGACGGCCCGCTGCTGGTCCCCTGGCCCGCCTGGCGCGACCGGCTGGCCGGGCTGACCTGGCAGGACACCGAGGTCCGGATCACCGCCTGGGTGGTCGCCGGGACCGGTCTGGTGCTGCTGCTGGTGGCGCTGACCGCCCGGCGCAGGGACATCGAGCTGCTCGACCCGACCCCCGGGGTCACCGTCCGCACCTCGCCGCGCTCGCTCGCCCGGATCGTCGGGACGCGGGTGCGCGCCGAGGAGAACGTCAGCGGCGCCTCCGTCACCGCCACCGCGCGCAAGGTGCGGGTGCGGGCGAGCAGCGGCCTGGAGTCCGAGGAGCAGTTGCGGCCCCGGTTGCAGGAGGTCGTGCGCACCACCCTCGAGGACCTGCCGCTGACCCGCAGGCCCCGGATCAGCGTTGTCGTCGACTCGCCCCGGGACCGCACGTGACCGCCCACCGCCCCGACCCACACCGGGAACGCCCATGAAATCGCCGTCCGTCGCCGCCCTGGCCCGCTCCTACCGCGCCGAGCGGGTCGTCACCGCGCTGATCGGCCTGCTGGCGCTGCTCGCGGGCGCCACCGCCCTGGTGGTGGGCCAGGGCTGGCTGGGGTCGTTCCGCGCGGTGCGGCCGGTGCTCGACCCGATCGCGCTGGACACCCTGGGGAACTGGCAGACCCACGCCAGGGTGGGCGCGGTCGTCGCCGGGGTGCTGCTGCTGGTGCTGGGCCTCCTGCTGGCCGCCCGGACGCTGCGGCCCGAGCGGCACCCGGACCTGGCGCTGGACCGCTCGGTGGGTTCCGGCCTGGTGGTGACCGCGTCGGCCATCGCCGAGGCGATCGCCGTGGACGCCGAGCAGGTCGACGGGGTCAGCCGGGCCAGGGCCACCGTGGTCGGCGACCCGGAGGAGCCCGCGCTGCGGCTGAGCGTGTGGCTGCACGAGGGCACCCGGCTCAAGGACGTGTGGCGCGAACTGGACGGGTCGGTGCTGACCAGGGCCCGCGACTCGCTCGGCGTGGACAGCCTGCCGACCGCGGTCCGCGTGGAACTGGGCACCGCGGAGCGCCAACGGGTGCGCTGAGCGGGGCTCTCAGGGCAGGATGTGCCCCGTGGCGCTCCCGCTGACCCCGCCGGTCCAACCCATGCTCGCCAAGCCGTCGAAATCCATCCCGGACGGCGCCGACCTGGTGTTCGAGCCCAAGTGGGACGGCTTCCGCTGCCTGGTCTTCCGCGACGGCCCCGAGGTGACCCTCCAGTCGCGCTCGGGCAAACCGCTCAACCGCTACTTCCCCGAGGCGGTGACGGCCCTGGCGGCGGCCCTGCCCGACCGGGTCGTCCTCGACGGCGAACTGGTCGTCGACCGCGACGGCCGCCTCGACTTCGACGCCCTGTCCGAGCGCATCCACCCCGCCAAGAGCCGGGTGGACCTCCTCGCCGAGCAGACCCCCTCCCGCTTCATCGCCTTCGACGTCCTCGCCCTCGGCGACGCCGTCCTCCTGGAAACCCCCGCCGTCGAGCGCCGCCGCACCCTGGAAGACCTGCTCACCCCCACCGACTCGGTCCACCTCACCCCGGCCACCACCGACGCGGACCTCGCCCGCCGGTGGTTCACGATCTTCGAGGGCGCGGGCCTCGACGGGGTGATGGGCAAACCGAACGGCCCGTACACGCCCAACAAGCGCACCATGCTCAAGTTCAAGCACGCCCGCACCGCCGACTGCGTGGTCTCTGGCCTGCGCTGGCACAAGGACACCGAACCCGGTGAGGCGGTCGGGTCCCTGATGCTGGGCCTCTACGACAACACCGGCGCCCTCAACCACGTCGGCGTGATCGGCTCCTTCACCGCCGCCCGCCGCCGGGAACTGGCGGTCGAGATGGCCGAGCTGATCCCCGGCGGAGCCGAAGCCCACCCCTGGTCCCAGCCGGACAACGGGGCGTCGCGGATGCCCGGGGCCATCAGCCGGTGGCGCACCACCGAACAGCCCTGGGTCCCCCTGCGGTTGGAGCGGGTGGTGGAGGTCGCCTACGAGCACACCGAGGGCGGCTACCCCAGCCGCTTCCGCCACACCGCCCAATTCCGCCACTGGCGCCCCGACCGCGAGCCGTCCTCCTGCACTTACGAGCAGCTCGAAGAACCGGCCACCTACGACCTGGAGTCGGTCCTGCGCGGCGAGGTCAGGGCCAAAGAGCAGGACTCCTGAAAAACCGCCTGCCCGGCAACCAGCCACGCCGAGCCCCACCGGGCGCAGCGGCACCGACTCCTCGACCACGAGAACAGCACGCCCATGGCCGCTCCCCTGCTCATGGCCGGGGCAGTTCTCGGGCTGCCCCGGCCGGTGAGGGATCAGGCGGGCGCGATCGCGAGGTCGGTGACCTGGTCGTCCTCGATGCCGAACACGAACGCGAAGGACAGGGGCCCGCCGGGGAACTCACCGTCCCCGGAGGCCACCAGCCGATCGCCCACGAACGAGGTCGGCGTGATCACGATCTTGGGGTTGATCAGGTGCACCTGGATCCACTCGCGGATCTCGGTCTCGCCTGCGTAGGTCGTCCCGTCATCGCGCACGGTGGCCCCGTCGCCGAAGACCGCGGCCAGCGCGTCCGCGTCGTGCGCGTTGGTGGCCGCGATGAAGTTCTCGACGGCCTTGGGAAGAGTGGTGTGGTCCATCTTGCTCTCCGGTCCTCTCATCAGAAATCCGCGCCGCGCGAGAGCTTCTCGTTCGCGCGCAGCTCGGTGAGTGCGTTCTCGTGCATGGCGACGACGACGTCGTAGCCGGAGTTGCCGAGCACGATCCGTTGCGGCGGAACGGGTGCGTCCATCGCGCTGATCACGGCCCGCACCCCGCGTTCGGGGTCACCCTCCTGCTTGCCGTCGTGGTCGGCGAACGCCGCCTTGACGCCCTCGACCATCGGCACGTAGGCGTCGACGGTCTCGTTGACGGGCTCGTCGTGGAAGCCCGCGAAGGCCCTGGTGCGGAACGCTCCCGGCTCCACGACGAGCACGCGCACACCGAACGGCTCGACCTCGTGGCGCAGTGCCTCCGACAGTCCTTCGAGCGCGAACTTCGCCGCCGAGTAGTAGCCGAACCCCTGCGTGCTGACGAGGCCCGCCACCGACGACATGTTCACGATCCAGCCGTCGCCGCGTGCCCGCATACCCGGCAGGACCGCGCGCAGCACCTCGACCACGGCGAACAGGTTGAGGTCGAACGTGCGGCGGACCGTCTCGTCGGGGGCGCCCTCGACCGAGCCGAACCAGCCACGGCCCGCGTTGTTGACGAGCACGTCGATCCCGCCGAACCGCTCCTCCGCCGCCGTGACCGCCGCACGCACCTGCTCGGCGTCGGTGACGTCGAGCTGGAGAACCAGCACGCGGTCGCCGTACGGCTCGGCC
Organism: Actinokineospora sp. PR83; assembly: GCF_021056305.1. Lineage (NCBI taxonomy): Bacteria > Bacillati > Actinomycetota > Actinomycetes > Pseudonocardiales > Pseudonocardiaceae > Actinokineospora > Actinokineospora sp. PR83. Next base: position 19,792 of record NZ_JAJCXD010000059.1, on the reverse strand, counting down.
CATTCCCGCAGTTCAGCGGGCCGACGCGCGGTCACCACCACCTGATCGCCCTGTTCCAGCGCAGCCTCGGCGTAGACCAGGCCGAACCCTCCCGGAGTCCCACCGGTGATGAACCAGGTCCTCATGGACTTCCCCTTTCGCTATACGAGCCAATGTAGCGGTACATGCGCTAATGTAGCAACCATGCAGAACGCACGGGATCGCCTCCTGCTCGCCGCGGCGGAGTTGCTGGAGGGCGGTGGCGCGGTGTCCACGAGGGCGGTGTGCGAACGCGCAGGCGTGCAGGCGCCGACGCTGTACCACCACTTCGGCAGCAAGCAGGGCCTGATCGACGCCGTGGTGAACCACGGCTTCACCCAGTACACGGCGGTCGAGAGCTCCGGCGACCCGCTGGAGGACCTGCGGACGGGCTGGGACCGGCACGTGCGGTTCGGGCTGGAGCACCCGACGTTCTACGGCCTGCTCTACGGCCGCGCCGAGCCGGGAAAGCCCTGTGCCGTCACGGCTCCCGCGCACGACGCGTTGCGGGAGCGGTTCACCGAGGCCGCCGCACGCGGCCTGCTGAAGGTGCCCGCGGACGACGCCGCGGAGCAACTGCTCGCCGCGAACGTCGGCATCACGCTGACCCTGATCGCCCAGCCGGAACCGGACTTCGGGCTGTCCGGACGCCTCCGCGAGACCGTGCTGGCAGGCGTGCTGCACACGCCGTCAGCAGGCACCCCGGCCACCCGCGCGAGCACCGCGCTCACCCTGCGCGCCCTGGCCTCCGACGACCCCGGCGACCTCACGCCGGGCGAACGCGCGCTGCTCGGCGAACTGCTCGACCGCTTGGCCCGTTAGAGCACGCGGTGTCCCCCGCCGGGCCACTCGGTCGGGCAGGGCTCGATGTCCGCAAGCCCGGTGGTCCGCCGCACCGCGACGGCACCTCGGGTGCCTCAGGCGTCCGAGGAACGCGCATAACGCGTCGCCCCGGCAGAAGCAGCGACCACGCAGCAGATCGCCACCCACTGGTACGGCGCCAGCGCCTCCCGCAACACCACCAGCCCGGCGATCGCCGCCACCGCGGGCTCCAGGCTCATCAGCACGCCGAACACCCGGGGCGGGATCTTGCGCAGCGCCTCCAGCTCCAGCGAGTACGGGATCACCGACGACATCAGCGCCACCCCGAGCCCGACCAGCAGGACCGTCGGCGACAGCAGCCCGGCGCCCGCGTCCAGGGCGCCGATCGGGAGCACGACCAGCCCGGCGACGCCCATGGCCAGGGCCAGGCCGGTGCCGTCGGCGCTGGCGCGGCCCAGGGCGGCGCCCAGCAGGATGTACCCGGCCCAGCACAGGCCGGCGCCGAGGGCGAGCAGCAGGCCCACGACGGACACGTCGCCTTCGCCGCCGCGGGCGAGGAGGACGACGCCCGCGCCCGCCAGCAGTGCCCACAGGGCATCGAGCCAGCGGCGGGAGCCCGCCAGGGCCAGGGTCAGCGGCCCCAGGAACTCGACGGTGACGGCGACGCCCAGCGGGATCCGGTCCAGGGCGAGGTAGAACAGGGTGTTCATCGCCGCCAGGACCACGCCGTAGCCGACGACGACGGCCAGGGTGCGGCGGTCGACGCGCAGCGAGGGGCGCCAGATCAGCAGCAGGACCGCCGCGGCGAAGACCAGGCGGAGGGCGACGACGCCGGTGGCGCCCGCGCTGGCGAACAGGTGCTTGGCCAGGGCGGCGCCGATCTGGACGCTGACGATGCCCAGCAGGACCTGCGCGGTGGGCGGGATGGCGCCGGTCAGGCGCGGGGTGGCGGTGGCCAGCCACACCAGCGGTCCGCGCGGGGTCCGCTCCACCTGTGCGAACACCACAGCCGCACGCTCCTCTCCGGTGCCCGCCCTGGGCGCGGTCATCCTATGTCTGGGTGTTCACCGGGGTCTCACCTGCGTGGTGACAGGCTCCACGGCGAACATGGGACTGCTGCGTGGGGAGAGGGACGGGCAACGCGTGAGGGTCGGACGCTGGACCTGGCTGGTGCCACTCGCCCTGCTGTCCGCCTGCACGGCCGGACCGTCGACCCGCCCCGGCATCGTCGTCAACGACGGGGTGGAGCAGCAGGCCCCGCCCGTGGCGCCGCCGACCGGCCCGGCGCCGCTCCCCGAGCTGGGCACCCCCGCCAACGAGAAGATCCGCTGGTCCCCCTGCTCGGCGGAGGTCGTCGCGACGCTGCCGCAGACCACCCTGCCGACCGAGTGCGCCAGGGTCAGCGCGGTCCTGGACTCACCGTCCCTGCCGGGGCAGGGGCTGGCCCGGCTCCAGGTGCTCAAGATCGGGACCGGTCCGGTGCCGGTCGTGGTGTTCAACGACATCGACGGGGTGCCGGGGACGGTGTACGCGGCCCGGCTCGCCACCACCCTGCCGCCCGCGCTGCTGACCCGGGTCTCCCTGGTCGGGGTGGACCGGCGGGGCACCGGGGGCAGCGACCCGGCGCGCTGCGTGCCGGAGGAGACCCGCACCGGCATCGTGGGCCTGGACCCGAGGGAACTCGACGTCGAGGCGGCGGTGGACCAGGCCAGGACCGCGGGGCAGCAGTGCTCGATCGCGCTGGAGGTCCGGTTGCAGGCCCTGGACACCTGGCGCAGCGCGGGCGACGCGGAGACGCTGCGGGTCGGCCTGGGCATGACCCGGCTGCACGCCATCGGCCACGGCGAGGGTTCGCGGGTGCTGTCGGTGTTCGCCGAGCGCCACCCGGACCGGGTCGGCAGGCTGGTGCTCGACGGCCTGCCCGACCCGAACCCGGACGCCAAGATCGTGCTGGAGGGTGTGGCCGAGGGGGCGGACGCGACCTTCGGGGCGTTCGCCGAGGACTGCGCGGCCCGCGGCTGCGAGCTGGGCAACGCCAGGGCCGCGCTGACCGAGATCCTGGACCGGGCCGAGGCCGACCCGCTGAGCACCCCGGATGACATCGGGATCACCCCCGGGGTCGTGCTGCGCGTGCTGCTCGCGGGCCTGTCCGACCGCCAGTCCTGGCCCGCCCTGTCCCGCGCCCTGGCCGACCTGCGGTCCGGGAACACCGCCGCGGTGGCCGCCGCCATCACGCCGGTGCTGCGGGAGACCGAGAACCGGCCCGCCACCTTCGACGCCGCGCTGGTGACCCGGTGCAACGACACCAAGTCGCGGCTGGCCACCGAGCAACTGACCGCGGCGGCGAAGGACTGGAACACCCGCTTCCCGGTGTTCGGCGCGCTGACCGCGCAGTGGTTGGCGGTGTGCAGCCCGTGGCCGATCCCGTCGCAGGAGCTGCCGCAGCCCTCGGCGCGCACCGCGCCGCCGATCGTGGTGCTGGGCACCGCCACCGACCCGGTGACCCCGCTGGCGGGCACCGAGCACGCCGCGCAGCAGCTCGCGACGGCGACCCTGCTCACCTGGCAGGGCGCGGGCCACGGCGCGCTGGGTTCCTCGGCGTGCGCCACCGAGGCCGCCGCGGCGTTCCTCGGCGAGGGCACGGTGCCGCGCGACGGCACCGTCTGCCCGCCCTGACCGACCTCACCGCCGAACCGGCCCGGGGTCGCACCGTCGTCCTGTGGACAGCCGAACCCGGTCCGTCACCCCGGCGCACCACCCGGCCGCACCCCGCTGGTCCGATCGGTGGATGACCGGTCCCGGCCGTGTTGCACCCCTGGAATCGTCCGCCGCCGCGCCTACACTGCTCAGCAACGGCCGTGACGGAAGGGAGGTTCACCATGTCGGACGCGTACCTGGTCCGGTATGTCGGCGGTCCTCTCGACGGGCGCGTGGACACGCTGCCCGGGCTGCCGGACGAGCCGAGGGAGACGGTCACGCACGTGCACCTGCACGGTGGCCCCAAGATCGTGCACCACTACGACCTGCACTACGCGCTGGAGTACGGCTGCGAGTACCGGTTGCGCGAGGCGGAAGAACGCGACTTGGCGCAGGACTAGGCCGCGGCCTCACCCGGAGACCCGTTGGTACCCGGGTGATCGACCGGCTTCGCGACCCGGTCCCAGGACCAGGTCGGCCAGCACGGGCCGGTGGTCGGAGGCGGCACTGTCCACGACGGTCGCCGAGGTCACCCGCACCCCCGGGGACACCGCGACGTGGTCGATCTTCTTGGTCGGGGCGTCGGCGGGATAGGTGGGGCCGGTGGGGGCCGAGCGCAGCGCGGTCCACAGGGGCGCCAGTTCAGGGGCTTCGGGTTCGGCGTTGAGGTCGCCCAGCAGCACCTTCGGGCCGTGCGCCCGCGCCAGGACCCGCAGGGTGTCCGCCACCTGGGCGGCCCGGACCGAGGGGTCGGGGCGGTAGTCCAGGTGCGTCGAGTAGACGTGCACCGGGCCGCCCCTGGTCAGCACGACCACCTCGGCGAAGCCGGGCATGGGCGTCGGCGGCAGGGTCGGGTCCTGTGTGGACAGGCGGGTGATCTCGTGGTTCTCCGTGCGCAGTACGGGCAGCGCGCTCAGGACGGCCACCCCGTAGCGGCGGCGCGGGGTGCCCGGCTCGTCGTAGATCGGGGCGAAGAACACCCGCAGGCCGGTGCGGCAGGCCAGTTCGCGGGCCTGGTCGGCGAACCCGCTGCGCTCGGACCAGTGCACGTCGACCTCCTGCAACCCCACCACGTCCGGGCGGGCGGCGCGGATGGTGGCCGCCACCCGGTCGAGGTCGAGGCGGCCGTCGGCGCCGATGCCGGTGTGGGTGTTGAAGCTCAGCACCCGCAGCGCGACCGGTCGGTGCGCCGGTTCGGCCGGGGTGCCCGCGGCCGGGGTGGCGGCCAGCAGGGCGAGCAGGGTGATCAGGAGCGCGCGCACGGGGGCCTCCGGGTGATCGGTGGTCCCCCACCATGCGGCGCCTCAGCCCGCCGGGGCAACGACCGGCCCGGAAATGATGAGCAAACACAGCGCGCACCGGGGCCCCGGCTCCCCGCCCGCCAGGTCCGGAGGGGCGGCGTGGGTGCAGGACGCACGGTAGTGCTGGTGCGCGAGCCGGGTGTTGGGCGCCACCGGGAAGGCGTGCAGGACACCGTCGTAACAGCTTCGCCACCACAGGTACCTGATCCTCATCTCCCGGAACCTAGGTTCACCGGCGGAACCCGGCGAATCGGACCACGCGAACGGGTGTCGCCCGCCCGCCGGAACTGTCGGGGGGTCCGGGCAGACTGTCCGTGATCATCGAGCGGGAGTGAGGCGGACGTGGCGAAGGCGGAGTCAGTGGGGGCACCACCGGCGAGAGCGCTGTCGGCGGAGGACATCGAAGGACTGCGGGCGGCCCTGGCGGGGGGCAAGCCAACGCCGGTGTGGTTCACCGAGGCCGCGGTGGGCGTCGAACCGGGGGCCTCGGCGAAGGTCGTCGCGTTCGACGAACCCGCGGAGGGCGACTACGTCCAGGTCCGGCCAACCGGCTCGCGGGACGTGCTGTCCTTCTCCCCCGCCGAGCTGACCGCGGTGAAGCCCGCGCCGAAGCCCAAACCGGCGCCCCGGCCCGCCGCCGCACCGCAGTTCGCACCGCCGTCCGGGGAGGTCGTGGTGGGCATCGAGGGCGGCGCGGAACCGCAGAAGCGGCAGCCGTCGCCGTCGCGGTCCCGCAAGCAGCAGCCGGTGGAGATCACCGTGACGCTGCACTCCACGCCCGAGGGCGAGTGGACGGTGGACGTGCTGGTCGGGAAGAAGCGCACGGTCCGCTGGGTTCCGGTGCCCGCGGGCGAGGTGGGGCGGCTGGCCAAGCACCTGCCGAGCGAGGTCGGCGAGGCCATCGGGGTGGCGCTGGAGGCGGCCAAGGAGCGCCAGGAGCTCCGGGTGACCCAGCTCAAGGCCGAACTGGAGGCCGCCCAGCGCGCCCTGCGCGACCTCGGCTGACCCGGGGCGGCCTACTCGGTGTCCGGGCGGGCCTTGGAGGGCTGGACCCGCTTGGGCTCACCGGGCATCTTCGGGTAGTCCGGCGGGTAGGGCAGGTCGCCCGCGCCCTGCCGGTCCGACAGCTCCAGCAGCGGTTCGAGCGAGAACGCGGCCCCGGTGATCGCCGCGTGCGGGTCACCGACGTCGGCGAAGCGGGCGGGCACGGTGCGCACGGTGAAGTCCTCCGGGCTGACCCGGGGCACCTCGTCCCAGGTCAGCGGGGTGGAGACGAGCGCGCGCGGGGTGGGGCGGATGGAGTAGGCGGAGGCGATGGTGCGGTCGCGGGCCATCTGGTTGTAGTCGATGAACACGCGGCTGCCGCGCTCCTCCTTCCACCAGCTCATCGTCACCCGATCGGGCATCCGCCGCTCCAGCTCGCGGCCGAGGGCGATCAGCGCCCGACGCGCCTCGACGAAGGTCCAGCGCGGCTCGATCGGCACGTAGAGGTGCAGACCGCGCCCGCCGGAGGTCTTCGGGAACGCCTCCATCCCCAGCTCCGCGAGCAGCGCGCGGGCCTCCCCGGCCACCACCACCGCGTCGGCGAAGTCGGTGCCCGGCTGCGGGTCGAGGTCGATCCGGAGCTGGTCCGGGTGGTCGGGGTCGGTGCGGGTGACCGGCCACGGGTGGAAGGTGAGCGTGCCCAGGTTCGCCGCCCAGGCGACCACGGCGGGCTCGGTCGGGCACACCTCGTCGGCCGGGCGGCCGCTGGGGAAGGTGATCCGCGCGGTCTCGACGTAGTCGGGGGCGCCCTTGGGGGCGCGCTTCTGGTAGAAGGCGTCGCCCCGCTGGTCCTGGCGGGTGGAGAGCTGCGCGCCCTCGACCACCCCGCCGGGCCAGCGCTCCAGCGTGGTCGGCCGGTCCCGCAGCGCGCCCAGGATGCCCTCGCCCACCGCGAGGAAGTACTCCACCACCTGGAGCTTGGTCACGCCCAGCTCGGGGAAGTACGGCTTGTCCGGACTGGACACCCGCACCTTCCTGGTGCCGTGCGGGCCATCGACGTCGAGCTCGACCGCGGGAGTCGCCATGCGGGGCAATCTACGGGCGCCCACCGACAGGTGCGCGCAAAACGCGCCGGCGACGACTCGCTAGTCTCATGTACATATCCCATCTGATATTTATCCCAAGCGAGGACCCCTTCCGGTGAAGATGGACAACAGCCCCGCCAGGGGCACCCGTGACCTGCTGCCCGCGACCGTGGCCGTGCGCGACCACGTGCTGGCCACCATCACGGAGGTCTACCACCGGTTCGGCTACCAGCGGATCGAGACGCCCGCCCTGGAGGGCATCGAGCGGCTCTCCGGTGGTCAGGGCGGGGAGAACGAGAAGCTCATCTACCGGGTGCTGCGCCGCGGCCTGGACGAGACCGTCGCCGCGGGCACCGAGGTCAAGGACCTGGTCGACCTGGGACTGCGCTACGACCTCACGGTCCCGCTGACCCGCTTCTACGGCAACAACCACGCCGCGCTGCCGACGCCGTTCCGCTCGTTCCAGTTCGGCCCGGTCTGGCGGGCCGAGCGCCCGCAGAAGGGCCGCTACCGCCAGTTCAACCAGTGCGACATCGACATGATCGGCGAGGAGAGCGTGCTCGCCGAGGTGGAGCTGATCGAGGCCACCACCGAGGCGCTGGCCGCCGCAGGCCTGGACGGCACCACCGTGCGGGTCTCCGACCGGCGCTTCCTCTCCGCCCTGGCCAAGGCCGCCGACCTGCCGGAGGAGGCGTGGACCGGCCTGTTCATCACCCTGGACAAGCTGGACAAGATCGGCTGGGACGGCGTGCGCGCCGAGCTGCCCGAGCGCGGCCTCGACACCGCCCGCATCGACCGGTTGCAGGAGACCATCGTCGGCCTGCGCGGGGTGGACCCGGCGAAGCTGGGCGACACCCTGGCCGACACCGTCCCCGGCCTGCCGGACGAGGTGGTCGCCGACCTGGCGCAGACCGCCGACGCCCTGGCCGCGCTGGCCGGGACCAGGCCGGTGAGCTGGGAGTTCGACCCGACGCTGGTGCGCGGCATGGGCTACTACACCGGCCAGATCTTCGAGATCACCCACCCGGCGTCGTCCGGTTCGGTGGCCGGTGGCGGGCGCTACGACCGACTGGTCGGGCGCTCCCTGGGCAAGGACGTCCCGGCCTGCGGGTTCTCCATCGGCTTCGAGCGCATCGTGGACCTGATCGACGCGGGTCCGCGCACCGCGGCGGTCGCCGTGCTCTACGAGGCGGACGTGCCGCTCACCAGGGTGACGGGCCTCGCCAGGCAGTTGCGCGCCGAAGGGGCTGCGGTGTCCCCGGTCCGCAGGCGCGGGAAGTTCGGCGCCCAGCTCGGGCGGCTCCAGGAGTGGGGTTTCACGTCCTTCGCGCACCTGCGCGCCGACACCGAGGGCACGCCTGAGCTGCGTGCTCTCGGCGACGAGTAGCCGACATTTCGCCGCTGCCGAGTTACCCTCGGAGCATGGTCTCGACAGGCACCCAGGGCGCGTCGTCCGAGGACGACCGCCGTCCCGGGGCGGACACCGGGAACCAGGACCGCTTCCACGAGGACCTCGTGGGGCTGGACCCGGCCGACCCCGAGGCGCGCGCGTTCGCCGAGCACCTCGACCGGGTGGAGCAGGTGCGCCCCGGCTACACGGTGGAGGGCTACCTGGGCGGGGTGCGCGACTTCGCCGAGGGCGCGAACCGGCTCGGCGGGCACCACCGGCTGACGGCGGGAATCCTGGCGGCGCTGATCCTGTTGGGAGTAGTGGTCGCCGCCTGGGACGCGCTGGTGTTCATCCTGGGTGTGCTGTTCGGCTGAACGGCCGAGGACTTGCGACCGGGAACTTGGAGGAGACACATCGTGGTCGGCATGAAGCCCGTCGTCGGGGCCACCCCCCGGGTGGTCAAGTCGGAGCAGGAGTGGCGCGCGCAGCTTGACCCGCGCGAGTTCGCGGTGTTGCGGCAGGCGGGCACCGAGCCCGCGTTCACCGGTGAGTACACCGACACCAAGTCCACCGGCGTCTACGAGTGCCGGGCGTGCGGGGCGGAGCTGTTCCGCAGCGACGCGAAGTTCGAGTCGCACTGCGGGTGGCCGTCGTTCTTCTCCCCGCTGGCCGGGGAGAGCGTGGTGCTGCGCGAGGACAGGGCGCACGGCATGGTCCGCACCGAGGTGCTGTGCGCGAGCTGCCACAGCCACCTCGGCCACGTCTTCGAGGGCGAGGGCTACCCGACCCCGACGGACCAGCGGTACTGCATCAACAGCATCTCCCTGCGCCTGGTCGAGGACGAGAACCCGACCGGCTGAGCGCAGCCGCCCACCGATCCCGCGCCCGGTCCCCGGGCGCGGGATCGGCCCTTTCGGGGAAAGCCTAAATCCATCTCACGTCCCCCTTAAATCTTGCTCAAGTCACCTTGTGCCCGCGCTCACACCCGGTCGAGCATGGGTCACCGCCGGATCGCACGAACCGGTGGAACGGTAGGGGAAAGGGCACCACTCGGGCGTTGACCGATGGCGTTGGGCGACCGGGTTCGACCTACTTCCCCGGGCAGGGGGATCGACATGGGAGAAACGTGGGGGATCACCGGACCTGAATTCCTGCGCGGCTACGCCGTCGCCTTCGCCGTCGCGGTGCTGTGCTGGGTGGCGGTGCGGCTCATCGCCCGCTCCGGTCCGCGCAGCACCTCGGCCGACGCCTCACCGCACAGCCTGCTGACGCTCGACGAGCTGGCCTACCTGGCGGGCGGCCCGAGGCGGGTGGCTGAGACGGCGCTGGCGCGACTGCTCGACGGGGGCCTGCTGCGGCCGAGCCGCGCCGGGCAGGTCCAGGTGGTGGCGGGGGCCACCAGCGCGAACCGGGTGGACCGGGCGCTGCTGTCGGATGCCGGGGGCTTTCGGCATCGGACGGTGCGGGTCCTGATCGACAAGGTGGGTCGGGGCGACGCGGTGGACGACGTCCGCGCAGCGCTGACCGGCAAGGGGTTGCTGGTCGATCAGGGCCCGCGGTACCGGGTGGGGTCGGTGCTGGCGCTCGGTCTGCTGTTCGCGGTGGGGGTCGCGCGGTTGGTCGCGGGGGTGGCGGGCGGGCGCCCCTTCGGGTGGCTGCTGCTGTTCCTGGCGGTCACGCTGCTCACCTGGGTCGTGCTGGCCAGGCGACCGCTGCCGACGACGACCCACGCCGGGCAGCGGGTGCTGGCGGAGGCCGGGGCCGCGCGGGTCGGGGAGGACTCGGGGGCGGCGCTGCTCGGCGGTGTCGCGGGTCTGGTGGCGTTCGGCGGCTTGGCGGCGTTCCCCGACGCCGAGGTCAGCTCCGCCCTGGAGCTGAAGTTGGTGGCGGCGCAGTCCTACGGCGGCGCCGCCGGTGCGGCCGGGTCGAACTCGACGTGGAGCTACTCCGACGCCGGGTCGACGGCGGGCTTCGGCAGCGGTGGAGGGAGCGGCTGCGCGAGCTCGGGCGGCAGTGGTGGTGGCGGGGGCGGTGGCTGCGGCGGGGGAGGCTGCGGCGCCTGACCCGCCCGCATCACGGGGAGGGGCACAATGGGCGGCATGGGAGAGCTGGGGATCGGCATCGGCTGGCGGTCGGAGATCGACCTGACCGTGGAGCGGCTGCCGGGTGTCGACTTCGTGGAGGTCGTGGCGGAGAACCTGCACCGCGACCACCTGCCGGAGTCGGTGCGGATCCTGCGCGGGCGCGGGGTTCCCGTGCTCCCCCATGCCGTCTCGCTGTCCCTGGGCGGGGCCGACCCGGTCGACCCCGCCCGGGTCGAGCACCTCGCCGAGGTGGCCTCGCTGCTGGAGTCCCCGCTGGTGAGCGACCACGTGTGCTTCGTGCGCGCGGGCGGGTTGGACTCCGGTCACCTGATGCCGGTGCCGCGCACCCGCGAGGCGCTGGAGGTGTTGGTGGACAACGTGAAGACCGCGCAGGCCGGGCTCGGGGTGCCGCTGGCGCTGGAGAACATCGCCGCGCTGCTGCGCTGGCCGGACGCCGAGCTGACCGAGGCCCAGTTCCTCACCGAGCTGACCGAGCGCACCGACTGCCTGCTGCTGCTGGACGTGGCGAACATGTGGGCCAACGCCCGCAACCTGGGTGAGGACCCGGTGGCGCTGCTCGACGGGCTTCCGTTGGAGCGCCTGGCTTACGTGCACGTCGCGGGCGGGGTGGTGCGCGACGGGGTCTACCACGACACGCACGCGCACCCGGTGCCGCCGGAGGTGTTGGAGCTGCTGGGAGAGCTGTGCCGCCGGGTGTCGCCGCCCGGGGTGCTCCTGGAGCGGGACGACCGCTACCCCGCCGACGCCGAACTCGCCGCCGAGCTGGCCGCGATCCGCGCCGTGGTGGCCGGGTGAGCGCGCGCGAGCGGCTGGCCGCGCGGCAGGCGGAGCTGTTGGCGGCGCTGCTGGCCGACGGCCCGGCGCCCGCGGGGTTCGACGCCGAGGCGCTGCGGGTGGAGGCGGACGCACTGCTGGCCAAGCGCCGCCGCGTGGTCGCCCTGATCGACCCGGAGGTCGCCGAGGCGTGCGGCGAGGACTTCGCGCCGCTGTTCGCCGAGTACGCCAGGGGGAACCCGCGCCGCGACGGCTCCCGGGCGCGGGAGGACGCCGCCGCGTTCGCCGCGTGGGTCGGAGCGCGCCGCCCGAAGCGCCGGTGGTGGCGGGGCGGGAGACGGGGCTGAACCCGTTGGTGTCCGGCCGAATGGCTCCCCGGCACCGATTCGGGGACCCCTCCCGGGAAATCCCGGTAGGGTGATCTTGCGGCCTGGGCTCGATCACCGCAGCGCACCGGCACCGGGGAGGACTGGATGCGGCACCTCTGCTGGGTCGTCCTCTGCCTGCTCGCGCTGACCGGCTGCTCCGGGGGCGAGCCACTCGCATGCACGGCCATGGCCAGCCCGACCGGGGTGGCCGTCGAGGTGGACGCCGGGGCACCGATCTCCGCCGGGCCGGTGCGGTTGACCCTCTGCGCGGCCGGGCAGTGCCGAGACCTGCGCGTGCCGCTGAACCCGGCGACCGGCACCGGGACGAGTGGCTGCTCGGGTGGGGTCTGCTCGGCGGAAGCGGTGCCGACCGGCGGCTTGGTGGGGTTCGCCGACGATCCCGAGCTCACCGAGCAACCGCTGGAAGTGGCGCTGACCACCGGCGACCGCGAGTTCCGGACCACGATCACCCTGACGGCGGTGTACCCGAACGGCCCCGACTGCGGTGGCGCGGGCGTGCAGGGCCGGGTCGGGCTGACGGCCGAGGGCAACCTCACCAGCCGCTGATCCGTTCAACCGTACGGCGGATTGTGAACTATTCCCCCAGTGCATAGTTTCTTTTCCACAGGGGGCTAGATATCGGGGGGAATCTCTTTCATCACCGGTCATCCGGTCCTTTGGTCCTGTCCGCTCACGACCGGAGGTACCCGTGCGAAGTCGCACACCAGTACTCGCCGTGACCACCGCGGCACTCGTCCTCACCGGCCTGCCCGCCACCGGCGCCACCGCGGCACCCGCCACCGGCCCGGCCGACCCGGCCCGCACCGTGACCCTGCTCAGCGGTGACCAGGTCTTCCTCGCCCGCCCGGACGCCCGGCCCGAGGTCCGGCCCGCCGCCGGGCGCGAGCACGTCGCGTTCCGGGTGCGCACCGTGGCAGGCCACCTGCACGTCGTCCCCGCCGACGCGCAGGCGCTGCTGTCCTCGGGCAGGCTCGACCCGCGGCTGTTCGACGTCACCGGCCTGCTCGACCAGGGCTACGACAACCGCCGCGGCGACCTGCCGCTGATCACCACCGGCCCGGCCCCGCGCGCGGCGGTCGCCGGGGTGCGCACCGTGCGCGACCTGCCCGCCTCCGGTGGCCGCGCGCTCAGCGCCGACAAGTCCGCGCTGGCGGGCTCCTGGCGGGCGCTCGCCTCGACGGGCCGCGTCTGGCTCGACGGCAAGGTCACCGCCACCCTCGACCGCAGCGCCGCGCAGATCGGCGCACCGCAGGCCTGGCAGGCGGGGGTGACCGGCGAGGGGGTCACGGTCGCCGTGCTCGACACCGGCGTCGACCAGACCCACCCGGACCTGGCAGGCCGCGAGGTCGGCGAGCACAACTTCAGCGACGCCGCCGACGCCGTGGACCGGTTCGGCCACGGCACGCACGTCGCCTCGACCGTCGCGGGCACCGGCGCGAAGTACCGGGGCATCGCGCACGGCGCGCACCTCCTCGACGGCAAGGTGCTCAACGACTTCGGCTCCGGCCAGGAGTCGTGGATCGTGGCGGGCATGGAGTGGGCCGTCGCGCAGGGCGCCGACGTGGTGAACCTGAGCCTCGGCGGCTACGACACCCCCGAGGTGGACCCGCTGGAGGAGGCCGTCAACCGGCTCTCGGCGACCACCGGCACCCTCTTCGTCATCGCCGCGGGCAACAGCGGCGCGGCCAAGACGATCGGCTCACCGGGCAGCGCCGACGCCGCCCTGACCGTCGGTTCGGTCGACCGCGAGGACGCGCTGTCGGTCTTCTCCAGCCGCGGCCCCCGCATCGACGGCGCCGTGAAGCCGGACATCACCGCGCCGGGCGAGGACATCGTGGCGGCCAAGGCTGCCGAGGCGATCATCGGCGACCCCGCCGAGGACGGCTACATCGCGCTGTCGGGCACCTCGATGGCCACCCCGCACGTCGCCGGGTCCGCGGCGCTGCTCGCCCAGCAGCACCCGGACTGGACCGGGCAGCAGCTCAAGGCGGCGCTGACCGCCTCGGCCAAGCCGACCCCGGGCCTGAGCTCGTTCGCCCAGGGCTCCGGCCGGGTCGACGTGCCCGCCGCGCTGGCGGCGCGGGTCACCACGGAACCGACGTCGATCAGCTTCCCGACCGCGGTGTGGCCGCACGCCGACGACGCGCCCGCCGCCAAGGAGCTGACCTACCGCAACGGCGGCACCGAGCCGGTCACCCTGGACCTGACCGGTGACATCGTCGGCCCGGACGGCAAGGCGGCCCCGGCGGGCATGTTCACCGTCACCCCGGCCCGGCTCACCGTCCCCGCGGGCGGCACCGCCACGGCCACCATCAACGTGGACACCCGCATCGGCGCGGTCGACGGCCTCTTCGGCGGCTCCGTCGTGGCCACCGGCGGCGGGACGACCACCCGCACCGCGGTCGGCGTCGACCGGGAGGTCGAGAGCTACAACGTCACGGTCACCCTGATCGGCCTCGACGGCAAGCCGACCGGCGAGGGGGGCGCCACCCTGTTCGGCTACGACGACCCCGCCTTCCACGACGGCGGCAGCCCCACCGGCACCTTCACGCTGCGGGTGCCCAAGGGCCGGTACTCGTTTGACGCCAGCTTCTTCCCGCAGACGGCCGAGGGTGTGCAGACCGTGGTGCAGCCCCTGCTGGAGGTCACGAAGGACACCGCGGTCGTCGCCGACAGCCGCACCACCAGGCCGATCGACGTCACCGTCCCCGATGACGGGGCGGAACAGCAAATCGGTGTGGTCGGGTTCGAGGCGGAAACCGAGCGCAGCAGGTTCGGCAGCTACATCCTGGTCAACTCGTTCAACTCGATCCGCACCGCGCGGCTGGGTCCGAAAGCACAGGGCATCGCGGTGAACTCGATCGTCGAGGGCACGTACACCAGCGACAGGGGCTTCTACAACCTGTTCTACGGCATCCCGGGTGACTACCCCACCGGGCTGACCAGGCACCCCCGCGCGGCCGAGCTGGCCACGCTGAAGACGACCTTCGGCAAGACCGCGCCGGACGCCACCCTGTCGTGGAGCGCCTACGCCTCGATCCCCGGTGGCGCGTCGTCGACGTTCCTCCTGGCCTCCCCGGCCTCGCTCGGCGGGACGACCCAGTTCGTCAACACCGATGACGGCGTGCAGTGGGCTGTGAACGCCTACATCGACGGGTCGCTGCCGGTCCAGTACTGGAGCCCGCTGCTCACCCTCCGGGCGGGCCGGACCACCGAGCGGCGGATGCACGTGGGGATCTTCGGACCCGACGTGAGGTCCGGTGTGGGCTCGGGGTTCCTGCGGGACCGCGACTACCTGGTGGCGTCCCCCGGTCTGGTCTCCGACGGCGCCGGGAACTCCGGGTTCAGCGACTTCAAGGGCACCACGACGCTGTCCAAGGACGGCAAGGTCATCGGTGAGAGCGCGGAGAGCGGGTACGGGGCCTTCGAGGTGGGCGATGCCTCGGGCACCTTCACGGTGGCCACGACCGGTGACCGCAACCCGGCCCACGACCTCGCCACGCACGTCGACGCCAAGTGGACCTTCCGGTCGAGCCCCGAGCAGGAAGCCATCCAGCTCTCCGCCATCCGCTTCCACGGCGCGCTCGACGCCGACAATGCGGCCCCGTCCGGGCGCTACTACCTGCCGGTGGCCCTGGAGCGGGAGACCGGTCAGCCCGACCTGGCCAAGAAGCTGACCGTGGACGTCTCCTACGACGAGGGCAAGACCTGGTCGCGGGCGCAGGTGATCGCCAAGTCGCTGGTGGTGCTCGACCACCCGAAGGGCGCCGGTTCGGTGTCCCTGCGGGCCTCGGCCGAGGACTACCGCGGCAACTCGGTCGAGCAGACCGTGATCCGGGCGTACAAGGTGAAGTGACCGCAGCACAGGGGGCGGCTCACCCCGACCGGGTGGGCCGCCCCCTGTGCTGTCACCACCACTGGGGCGGATCGGCGCCCGGTGTGCGGGGAGCGCTGTCCCACCGCGGCGGCGACCCGGGCAACCCTCCGGGGACCCGCACGTGCCTGAGCCGCCCGAACGCACTGTCCACCTCGGACAGGTAGGCGTCCACCGGGCCGCCGTGCTCGGTGGAGTCGATCCGGCCCAGGCCGTCGAGCCAGTGCGCGGTGCGGGCCAGCGAGACCCGCACGTGCCAGGTCCCGCCCCCGGCGGCCCGCCTGCGCAGCGCGGTGATCACGCCGAGCGCGGCCAACCAGCCGGTACCGTGGTCGAGGGCCTGCGCGGGCAGGGGGACCGGCTCGTCCGCCCCGGCCGCGATGCCGGTGGCCATCTGCACCAGGCTGTCGAACCCGCGCCGGGTCCGCCACGGTCCACTGTGGCCGTACGCGCTCAGGCTGACCAGGATCGCCCCCGGCGGCAGGTCGCGCTCGCCGAAGCCCTTGGCGGCCAGCGAACCCGGCCGGAACGACTGGACCAGGACGTCGCCGTCGGCCAGCAGCTCGCGCAGCACCGCCCGGTTCTCCTCGGCGCGCAGGTCCAGGTGGGTGGTGCGCTTGCCGAACCCGGTGTCGACGGCCAGCGGGTGCACGGTGGGCAGGTGCGCGGCACCCACGTGCAGCACGTCGGCACCGTGCGCGGCCAGCGTGCGACCGCACACCGGGCCCGCGATGACGTGGGTCAGGTCGAGCACCCGCACCCCGGCCAGCGGCCGGTCGGCCCTCGGCAGCGGGCGGGCGGGCCCGTCACCGACCCGGTCCACCGCCACCAGCGGCTCGGCCGCCACCGCGACCCCCTGCGGGTGCCCGCGCCACTCGGCGGCGGGACGCAGCGCCGCGGCGGCGCCACCGGCGGCCAGCACCAGGTCGGCGACCTGCTCCGCCGGGCGCCGCAGCACCCCGGCGGCGACGTCGTCACCGAGCACCGACCGGACGGCCGCCTCGTGGTGCGGGTGGTTGCAGTGCAGCCGCACCCAGCCGTCGGCGGCCCGGTAGTCGCCCGACAGCGGCGCCCACACCGCGCCGGGCGAGGCGCCGTCGACCAGCAGGTGCCGCTCGCTGCGGAACGACTCCACCGCGTGCAGCAGGTCGACCGACACCGGACCGGGGTCGGTGCCGCGCTCGCGCAGCACCCCGGCCGCCGCCGCGGTCACCTGCCGCACGCACCAGGCGGCGGCGTGCGCGACCCGGAACGGGCCCGCGACGACCCGCTCGCCCGCACCGGTCACGGCAGGTTGGTGACCAGCTCCGCCGGGGGCACGCGGGTGCCGGTGTAGAACGGCACCTCCTCGCGCACGTGCCGCCGCGCCTCGGTGCCGCGCAGGTGGCGCATCAGGTCCACGATGCGGTGCAGCTCGTCGGCCTCGAACGCCAGGATCCACTCGTAGTCGCCCAGCGCGAACGAGGCCACGGTGTTCGCCCGCACGTCGGGGTAGTCCCTGGCCTCCTTGCCGTGGTCGGCGAGCATCCGGCGGCGGTCCTCGTCGGGGAGCAGGTACCACTCGTAGGACCGGACGAACGGGTACACGCAGATGAACTTGCGCGCCTCCTCACCGGCCAGGAACGCCGGGATGTGGCTGCGGTTGAACTCCGCGGGCCGGTGCAGCGCCACCTGGCTCCACACGGGCGTCGACGCCCGGCCCAGCGCGGTGCGGCGGAACCCGGTGTAGGCGGCCTGCACGTCCTCGACGGCCTCCGCGTGCCACCAGATCATGTAGTCCGCGTCCGCCCGCAGCCCGGCCACGTCGTACACCCCGCGCACCACCACCCCCTTCCCCTCCAGGGCGTCGAGGTACTCGGTGGTCTCCGCGGCGGCGTCCGCCCGGTCCTCGGGCAGCGTGCCCGCATCGACCCGGAACACCGACCACATGGTGTACCGGATGGTGTCGTTCAGCTCGGCGTAGTTGAGGCGCGACATGCGCCCATCGTCGCACTCCCCCGACCCGGGCCGCCGCCCCAGGTGGCCAGGATCGCCGCCGCGGCGCTCAGCGCTCGTCGAAGAACCGCGCGGCCTGCTCGCGGATGCGCTTGAGCCGCTTGGAGACCGGGCTGTGGCCGCGGTAGCCGAGGATGCCCGCCACCTCGGTCAGGTTGGTGTAGCCGCTGCGCAGGAGCACCACGACCTGCCGGTCCCGCTCGTCGAGCAGGGCCATGAAGTCGCCGAAGACCACCCGGTCCTCGACCTCGGTCTCCGGCCCCTGCACCGGGATGGTGTCGGTCAGCTCCACGAACCGCACCTTCACCTTCGACCGCTTGCGGTAGAGCTTGCGCTCGAAGTCCTCCCTGGCGAAGGTCCACCGCTCGCTGAAGTCGTCCTCCACCCGGTTCGCCCGCACCGCCTCCAGGATCCCGCGCAGCCTGCCGTCGTGGTCGGCGGCCTCGACCGTGCGCACCACGGCCTCCGCCGCCTCCTCCTCACCGCGCCACAGGTCGGCGCCCACCCGGGGGTTCGCCAGCACCACGTCGTCGGTCAGGGTGCCGTCGGGCAGCGGCAGCGGAACGGCCGGGACACCGTTGTCGACCACCGGCAACCCGCGCAGGATCTCCTGCATCACCTGCGTGATCGGGGGCAACCAGAAGTCCAGGTTGTGCGCCAGCAGGCGGATCGGGTCGCCGGGGGTGAACCCGCTGATCGGCGACCCCGGCATGAGGTGCCGCCACACGGTCGCCGCCCACGCGCGCGACAACCGCGCCTCGAAGTCGGCGGGCAGGTACCGGTCGACGCTGCTCGACTCCGCCAGGAACGGCCACTGCCCGCTGCCCAGCAGCGGCAACCCGTGCCGTTCCACGGCGCCGCGGGGCAGCAGGTGGAACAGCGGCGCGTACTCGTGGTACCGGGTCCTGGTGCGCGGGATGAACATGACGTTCGCGTCCCCGCTCCCGGCCACCCGCCGCAACTCGACCGGCAGCTCGTCCGGGCCGAAGAGCAGCCCCCGGTGCTGGGCGGCCTCCCAGAGCAGGTTCCACTGCGAGATCGCCCCGGCCAGCTCCAGGCTGTCCGCGGCGGCCACCGGCACCGTGACGTACTCCGCGGGCTTGGGGTCCCTGGCCCGGATGACCGCGCGGAACAGCGACCCGGCGGAGAGGTTCCACAACCGGGGGTACTCGTCGGGGGTCGCCCGCTCGGGGTCTTCGAGCAGGTCCTCGCGCCGCAGGGCCTCGATCTCGTCGTCGGACAGCAGGGGGTCTTCGGTCATGCTCACGTCCTCGGCGGGGGTCCTCATAACACCTTCACGACAACCGGCCGCGATTCCGTTCCCGTCCCAACCGAACACCTCCCCTGTGGACAACCGTTCGACAGCCCGCGGGGACCGGGGCAAGCTCATCACGGGCCACGAACCCGCGACAGGACGAGCACCGACCCCACACCCGCAGGAGGAAAAACGAAACAGAATCACAACTTCAGAGCGAGTAGGCGAGCGTGGGTGCCCTGGCCGGTGTGCCCCAAACCACCGAGCCACCGCAACCCGCCGGGTGCCGCCGTACCGGCTGAGCACATCCACCCACCCGGGCCTCCGCACAGCCGGGGACGGCGGTTTGTGGGTGGCTGAGCGGTTTCGGGGACAGGCCCCCGGCAGCGGGAAGCACTTGGCCCGGTGGGTGCCGCGCTGCCGAGCTGGGCATGTCCGACCAAAGCGCCTCCGAGCCAGGCGCGGCCAAGCAAGCCGTGCCCGGCCACGGCACGCCGAACGAGGCGTGCCCGAACAGGGCACGGCAAGCCAAGGCGTGCCCGGTCACAGTACGACCGGCCAAAGGCGTGGCGCTGAGGCACGGCCCAGCAAGGCGCGGTCGGTCAAAGCGGGCCTGAGCGACGCGTGCCCGAACAAGCCGGGCCCGCCATGGCACCGCTCAACGAGGCGCGCCCGAACAAGGCACGGCAGGCCAAGGCGTGCCCCGCCACGGCACGGCCGGTCACGGCACGGCCGGTCACAGCACGGCCGGTCACAGCACGGCCGGTCAAAGGCACAGCCGCCAACGCACAGCCCAGCAAGGCACGGTCTGTCTGAGCCGGCCTGAGCGACGCGTGCCCGGGTAAGCCGTGCCCGGCCACGGCACCGCCCAACGAGGCGCGCCCGAACAGGGCACGGCAAGCCAAGGCGTCCCCGGTCACAGTACGACCGGCCAAAGGCGTGGCGCTGAGGCACAGCCCAGCAAGGCGCAGTCCGCCTGAGCTGGCCTGGGCGAGGCGAGGCCGCGGCCGGGCGAGGCGGGCACGGCCGGGCGAGGCGGGCACGGCCGGGCGAGGCGGGCACGGCCGGGCGAGGCGGGCACGGCCGGGCGAGGCGGGCACGGC
>NZ_JAJCXD010000058.1:0-43830 GCF_021056305.1 Actinokineospora sp. PR83 | reverse complement strand
CCAGCACGGCCCCGGTCCTCGCGGCGGCAGCGCGTGCCTTGCCCGCCGCGGGCCACGCCGCCGCCGGGGCGGCGGCCGCGGGCATGGACATGTCCGGCACGGGCAGCGGGGCCACGGCCTTGCCGGGCACGGAGCGCTCCGGTTTGACGGCGGGACCGGTGTCGGCGGCGGCGGGCGGGGGCAGGGCGGTCACGGTGGTGGCCGTGACCGCGAGCGCGGCGACGACCGTGGTCGTGGCACGCAGGAACGAACGCAGGCGCATGGTGTGGGGTTCCTGGGTTCTCGGCGTTCTCAGGGGTTCTGGGGTGTTCGCGGTGGTGCTAGGCGGAGGCGAGCTTGGTGGCGCAGACCGGGGAGTGATCGCAGGTGGGCGGTACCACACCGGAGAAGACACGTACGTCGCGCACGGCGCCGCGCCAGTTGTGCGCCCCGACCCCGTTCCACGTGTTGCGGCCGATCAGCACGCCGGAAGCGTCCTTCAGGGTGGTGTTGGCCCCGGCGTACCAGCCGTACGGGGTGGACGGTGTGGCGGGCTCGAACTGGGTGTCGTTGGTGGGCACCGTGTTCTGCCGGACGCCGTTGACGTAGAGCAGCACGCGTTTGCCGGGTGCGTCGTAGGCCACGGCCAGGTGCACCCACCCGTTCTGGTCCTCGTAGTCGGAGGCGGGGTTGTCGCTGAGCAGCCACTGGGCCTGGGCCGCGTTGCCCCCGCTGCCCTCCACCAGCACGGCCCACCGGTTCCACTGCGGTGCCAGGCCGACCGCGAGCCCGGAGTGCGGGCCCGTGGTGTCCAGGCCGAAGGCCATCCGCGTGCCCTGGTCGTAGGAGGTCGGGTTGACCCAGCCGGACAGGGTGAACGACTGGTCGGCGCGGAACGCGTCGGGCTTGGCCGCGGTGATGCTGCTGCCGAGGTGCCACAGGCCGTTGACCTGTTCGGCGTTGAGCGCTTGGCCGTAGACGCGCAGCTCGTCCATGCTGCCGGGGAAGAAGTCGGCGTCGGCGCCGTTGTACTTGAGCCTGCCCACGGCGAAGGAGCCGCTCGACAGCCACGGGGTGGCCCAGGTGTTCTCCCCCTCCAATTGCCCGTCGACGTAGAGCTGGACCTTGTCGGTGCCCGCGTTGTAGACCCCGGCGAGATGGGTCCACGAACCGACCCTGGGCGGCTGCTTGGACTGCGCGCGGGCCACGCCGGGGGCGTCGACGTCCCCGGTGGTCATGCCGAACGACCACCGGTCGGCGCCGTGGTCGTACTGCAGGACGAACGGGCTGGTCCGGTTGCCGTCCTGGGACATCACGGTGAACCAGCCGTCGGTCCTGGTGAGCTTGACCCACGCGGACACGGTGAAGCCCGCAGTGGTGTCGATGATCGACGACCGCTGGAGGCGCTGGTCGGTGCCGTTGAGCGTGACCGCCTGGCCGGAGAACCCGGTCTGGTGGTTCGCCGCGGTCGGGCCGGAGTTGTTCGAGTGGACCAGGTCGCGGCCGTTGCCGGAGGAGTCGGTCACCGTGCCGTCGAGCGACCACGACGCCAGCGGGGTGACCCCGGGCACCGAGCCGCCGTTCTCCACCTGGTGGCCCAGGAAGTTCGCCGACTGCTTCCCGCCGGTCGGGGCCCAGGAGACACCGCTGCCGCGCAGCCGGGCCGTGGGCCCGCCCTCGGCATCGGCGGCGTTGACCCCGGCGGTCTCGTCGAGCAGGTAGCGAGCTCGCGCGACGGGGCTGTTGGCGGCCAGGGCGGGCTCGACGGCGGACAGGGCGTCGTCGTAGGCGGTGACCTCGTCGATGTCGCCGGTGAAGTGCGAGGTGCCGTTGCCGACCTGCTTGGCCGCGCCGACGACGAACCTGCCCGTGGCCGAGAAGCCCGGGGTGACGCTGGTCTCCGCCTCGCGGACGCCGTTGACGTAGAGGCGGATCTTGCCCAGGTCCTGGTCGTAGACGGCGGCCAGGTGCGTCCACACGCCGACCTGCGGTGAGGAGGTGCCGATCGCCCAGCGGAACTGGCCGCTGTCGGAGTCGGTGCCCGCCGTGCCGAAGATCCACCGGTCCACGTCGGGGGCGTAGCGCAGCACGAACCCGCTGAGCCTGGTGCCGTCCTGGCTGACCACGGCGTTGTGCCGGGTCTTGTCCCCGAGCCTGGCCCAGGCGGTGACCGAGAAGCCGGCGCCGGTGTCGACCACCGGCCCGGTGGTGACCGGGCGCTGCCCCGTGCTCAGGTCGGTCTTGATGCCGCGCCCGGCGTAACCTTTGGTGTACTGCGTCGTCACCGGGGAACCCAGGTTGTTGTTGGCCCCGCTGTTGAGCAGGTTGTCCTCGAAGGCGTATTCGGCCACGGGGCTTGCGGAGGAGCCGGTGGTCAGGCCGCTGACCTCGGTGGCGGTCAGGGCGTGGTCGTGGACGCGGACGGTGTCGATGACACCGGTGAAGTGGCGGGCGCGGTGGCCTGCGGCTTTCGCGGCGCCGACGACGAACGGGCCTGCGGCGTTCCAGCGGGTGCCAGTCACCGTGGCTTCGCCGTCGAGGGCACCATCGACGTAGAGGCGCAGCTTGCCCGCCGTGGCGTCGTAGACACCGGTCAGGTGCGTCCAGGCGCCGGGGACGGGAGGGTCATCCGACAGCGCCTTGACGGCGGCGGTGGCACCGTCGGTGTCGCTGTCGGTGAATGCGATCGCCCACCGGTCGACGGCGTCCTCGTAGCGCAGGTCGAACCCGGAGGTGCGATTGCCGTCCTGCGACAGCACGGAGAAGTCACCACCATCGCCATCGAGGCGGGCCCACGCGGAGACGCTGAAGCCGCGGTCGGTGCGGATGAGCGGGCGGCTGGATTGGTAGAACTCCTGGGCCTGCTGGTCGGTGATCACGCCGCGCCCGTCGTGGCCCTCGCCGAAGAACCCACCGGGCAACCCATCAGGCGACAGCGGGCCGGTGTAGCTCAGCGACTTGGTCTCGGCGGTGTCGACCAGGGAGTCCTCGAACGACCAGTGGGCGACCTCGGCCGAGAGCAGCGCCTGGTAGTCGGAGACGACGATGGAGTACGTGGTGGCGGTCGCGGAGATGTTGCCCGCGCGGTCCACGGACTTGACCGACAGGGTGAACGGCCCGGACGCGATTGGTGACCACGACACCACAGCGGTGCCGTTGACCTGGGCCGGAGAGGACCTGACCTCACCCTGGCCGGTGAAGGTGTACAGGTAACCTGTGATCTTGTCGGTGTTGCCCGCAGGCGGGCTGATCTCGAACAGGCCGCCACGGCCGACGCCGCCGGAGGACACCCCAGCCGGGTACTGCGTGGACTTGACCGAGGGCGGGGGTGGTGTGACCGTGTCGACATCGACCTCGCACGTGCCCGACCACGACACCAGGGCGCCGTCGGTGGACCACAGGTTCCAGGTGTGCACGCCCTCGGCGTTGATCCGCCCGCCGGGCACGGTGACTTCGGCGAAGCTGCCGGAGGGCACGTTGTAGGTGGTGGTCTCGGTGCCGTCCCACGTGTGGTTGCTCGTGGTGCCCTTGTAGGTGCGGAACGAGGCGTTCAGCATGCCGCCGTCGGGATCGGACACCCTGGCGCGCAGCCGCGGGGTGCGGGTGCCGATGACCGGGCGGGCGTCGCCGTTGACGCACGGCAGGGCATCACCCGGGTTGGGGCCCCACCCGTTGACACCGAGGTGCTGCGGCTGGTTGGGGTAGGAGTTGTACTCCACCACCAGGTACGGGTTGAGGTCGAACCGGCGCCAAGAGGCGTTGCTGGTCTCGTTGGCGCCCTTGACCAGGAAGACTGTCTCGCCGTAGCCGTTCGCGGCGGCGGAGGTGATGGCGTTCTTGGCGCCGAGGTCCATGCCGCCGTTGCTCGGGCAGTACGTGCCGTTGTTGGTGGTGTTGCTGCTGCTCTGCCACGCGGCCCCGCCCGGCTGGTTGTTCCAGGTGGTGCCCGCGTCGACCCAGTTGGCCGTCCACAGCTCCGTGTGCTGGGCGGAGCCGCACTGGTAGGAGTGCAGGACGTGGAGGTGCAGGTAGGCGTTGTTGATCGCCTTGCCCGCCAGGGCCGCGGTGCTCATGCGCAGGTAGGTACGGGAGACGAAGCAAGACCCCTCGCACACGTACCCGGCCTTGAGCTCGTTGAGGACACCGTCGGTGCGGTCGAAGTTCAGCGCGTTGGGCCATGCGGACTGCACGACGACGTGGTGGGTCTTGCCGCAACTGGTGCACCCGTAGCCGGGGTCGAGGTACACCGGGTAGCGGGTGGTGGAGGCGGCGAGGAAGTCCTGGTCGGGGGCCACGGCGATGGTGCCGTCGCCGACCTCGACGTCCATCACGGCGGTGCGGGCGCCCACACCGGTGCCGCGAAGCCGGTCTTCGGGGGTGGCCTCACCGGAGGAGTCCCACATGCGGGAGGCGTCGCCCTTGAGCACCGCCTCACCCTGGGCGTTGCGGGCCTGCACACCGTCGGGGGTCTCAGTGGCGGGACCGGAGTTGTCGTGACCGCGTCCTTGGCCCTCGGCCAACTCGACGCCGGGGGCGCCGAAGACGACCTGGTCGACGCCCGCGGCGGCGGCCGGGGTCTTGACCACGAGCACCTGGCTGAACCCGACGACGTCGGCGGTGACCTTGAGGTCCACCCCCGGCAGGACCTCGGGGTACGTGGCGGTGGGCCCGTCGAGCACGGGGGCGGGCAACGGGGTGGGCCACGTCAGCCCGGTGCGCGCGCCGTCGGCAGCGAGGGCGACCAGCGGGGCGGTGCCACCGCCGGACACGGTCAGGTCGACCGCGGCGGCCTTGGGCGCGACGCTGCCGTCGACCCGCCGCACGAGCGTGGTGTCGACCGGGGTCCACTCCCCGCCCCGCCGAACTCGCACGGGCAGGCGGTGCTGGGTGAGGGTGAACGTCCCGTTGGGGTTGGCGACGACCTCAGTGGTCTCGTCGGTGAGGTCCCCGACCCGGACCGACCTGCCCCCGGCGCGCGCCGCGGCCGACGCGCCCGACTCGGTGGCGACCTCGTCGGGCACAGCAGCGGGCACAGGCTCGGCGGCAGCGGGCACGACCGAGAGCACGGGCGCCAGCAGGGCAGCGGCCAAAACCGCTGCGAGACCGCGCCGCTTTCCGCGCGCAGGGAAAACAGGCATCAAGGAGACCCCCAGGTCACCGTCGGCGGGCGTCACCACCCACCGTTCTCCGCAAACGAACCGAACGGTGCCTTAACAAGAAAAATAAAACAATAGGCCGAACGGGCCAATCACCAAATCCACGAAACTCCTCCATTTGGTTGGAAATTTCCCATTTCGCCACTTGATCTGTTGGCGACAATCGGACACCCTTCGCCATCGCGCGTCAACCTGCCACCTATCCGCGCAAACCTCCCCCTAAAAATTCGGCGGTACTGCAAATCTTGAATGACTGGAGTAGGTAGATCGTGCTCCATGCGGATACGGCCTACGACGTGAAGAGCTGCGTCGATGGCTCATCGACCGCGGCATCATGGTTCGCATCAGCCGCCGCGACATTGACACCTCTGAAAAGCTCGGCCGCCACCGCTGAATCGTTGAACACACCCTGGCCTGGCTCACCAACGGATACCGGCGCGTCAGCGCTCGCTGGGAACGCCACGCCCACAGCTACCCCGGCTTCGCCACACCCAGCTGCTTCAAGAAACTACCCATGCAAAACGCACTCCAAGTGGTCAACACGTGGGATTCGACCACACTGAACACGACCGACCTGTAGAGCCAGGACCTCCGGCTCCCGACGGCCTGGATTACATCGACCAGCTCCAACCGTGGGGTGGCCCATGGTTCCCACGACACTCCGATCGGATTGAAGCACCTGGCGGTGGATTCCACCGTCCGACGATCATCTGCACTCGAACGGCAATGACCAGCGGTTCCAACCATGGCGGATTGGGCGCGCTACGGGTGTCCCCTCCTCTTGGTGCCTGAGCCGGATCAGGGCGGAGAGTAGAGCGGAAACGAGTTCGGACCGGCGCGTGGCTCAGCGGGTCGGCAGGGTGAGTGTCGTGCGCAGCGGGTCCAAGACCACCATCGTCGTGTAGCGGCGGATGTTCGGGGCTGACTTCAGCACCTCGTCGGCGACGGACCGGTGTTGGCTGATGCCGGTGGTCGCCAGGACGGCGATGTAGTCGTGGTCGCCCGTGACGTTGTAGAGCTGTTGGACGTGGGGGTTCGCCAGCAGGTGGGCGCGGAACTCCTCGTGGGCCTCCGCCGACTCGCGGTCGAGGGTCACCGTGCAGATGGCCAGGAGTGCGTCCGTGGCGGTCCGGGGGTCGAGGACGGCGACGGTGCGGGTGATGAGGCCGGTTTCGCGGTAGCGGGTGATGCGGCGTTGGACCGCGCTGGGTGACAGGCCGACCAGGTCGCCGAGGGTGGCGAGGGTTCTGCCGCTGTCCTGCTGGAGGAGGGCCAGCAGGTGGTGGTCGACGTCGTCGAGGGGCTGTGGGGGCACGCAATATTCTTGCGTCAGGGGTGGGAAATTTTCAAGCGCATTGCGGGGTGTTTCGGCTACCGTCCTTTTCGTATGGGGAGAACGAGACGAAATCGTAGTGAAAGCGGGCGGGAATCTGGCGCTTAGAGCGTTGTTCTCGACACGTCAGCACACTGCGACAATTGGGGCCAGGCTGATGACGACTGCGATATCTTCATCAATTTCCACTATTTCCGGGGTTGAGTACGAGGCGTTGCTCGCCGTGGGCGAGGCGCCTGCCGCGCTGCGGGAGTTCGCAGCGGACTCCGGCGAGGACGGGTTCGTGCTGCTGCGCGGGATTCCGGTCGGCGAACTGCCGCCGACGCACGTGGGTGGTGTGGCCTCCGGGGTGGTGGGCCACCACACGGACGCCGTGCTGCGGCGGGTGGCCGACGCGCTCGGGGTGATGGTCGGGTACGCCGAGGAGAAGGCCGGGGCGCTGGTGCACGAGGTGCAGCCGGTGGCCGGTGACGAGCAGCGGATCGAGAACTCCGGGTCCGTGGCGTTCGACTTCCACACCGAGAACGTGCACCACCCGCTGCGCCCGGACTGCCTGGGGCTGCTGTGCCTGCGGCAGGACCACCTCGGTGTCGCCGCCACCAGGGTCGCCTCGGCGCGGGCCGCGGCCCGCCTGCTCGACGACGGCGTTCTCGCGGTGTTTCGACAACCGGTGTTCTCCAGCAACCACCCGACCTCCTTCACCCGGGGTGGGCCGGAGGCGGCGCCCGCCGGGCCGCACCCGGTGCTCTACGGCGAGCCGGACCGGCTGTTCCTGCGGTTCAACTCGCACAACACCTTCGCGACCACCGCCGCGGGCAGGTCGGCGCTCGTCACCCTGGCCGCCGCGCTGGAGGAGGTTTGCCACGACGTCCTCCTGACCCCCGGCGACCTGGTCGTGCTGGACAACACCGTGGCGGCGCACGGGCGGACGGCGTTCACCCCCCGCTACGACGGCCAGGACCGGTGGCTGCGCCGGTTCTACTCGGTGCGATCGATCCCGCGGACGGTGCGGGACATGATGGGCGGCTCGCGCGTCGTCCCCGCCCTGCCGCGGATCCGGGGCGTCTGGTGACCGCCGTCGAGCCCCACCCCGCCCTGACCTCGGCTGACGTCGAGGCCGCGTGGTGTGAGCGCACCCCCGCCCCGATCCGCGCCTACGTCGAGGGCGGGGCGGGTGGCAACAGCACCGTGGCGGGCAACGCCGACGCGTTCAGCTCGGTGTGGCTGACCCCGAGGGGTGTGCGGACCGGGGCGGACGAACCCGATACGGCGACGACCCTGCTCGGGCACGTGCTGGCGAGCCCGGTGGTCCTCGCACCGACCAGCCCGCAGCGGCTGCTGCACCCGGACGCGGAACTGGCGGTCGCGCGCGCCGCGACGGCCAGAGGTGTCCTGTCCGTGGTCAGCACGGACACGCACCACCGGTTCCCCGACATCGCCGCGGCCTCACCCGGGTTGAGCTGGTTCCAGCTCTACGGGTACCGCTCACGGGAGCACGTGGCCGAGACGGTGGCCTATGCCGAGCGGGGTGGGGCGTCGGCACCGGTGGTGACTGTGGACGCGTCCGACAGCGCGCGCCGGGTCAGCACGTGGCGAGCCGGGTTCCGACTGCCGGACGACGTCGACTACGGGACGTTGCGCGACGTCGGCGTGCTCGATGGGGCGGCACCGGCGTCGGGCAGGCTCGACCGGCTGCCGGTCACCTGGGCCGACATCGCCCGGCTGCGCGCGTTGACCAGCCTGCCGTTGCTGGTCAAGGGCGTGTTGCGGCCCGAGGACGCGGGTCGGTGCGTGGCCTTGGCGCTGGGTGCCGACGCGGTGTGCCTGGGCAGGCCCTACCGGTGGGGCCTCGGCCTGGACGGCGAGCGCGGCGTGGGGCAGGTCCTCGACCTGGTCGACGCCGAGCCGCGCGACTGCCTGCGGCAGCTGGGCGTCGCCACCACGGCTGATCTCGACCGCTCGTTCCTGACCCCGGCCCGACCGGTTCTGACCTGATCCAACCCGAGAAAGGCG
Source organism: Actinokineospora sp. PR83 (assembly GCF_021056305.1). Classification (NCBI taxonomy): domain Bacteria; kingdom Bacillati; phylum Actinomycetota; class Actinomycetes; order Pseudonocardiales; family Pseudonocardiaceae; genus Actinokineospora; species Actinokineospora sp. PR83. The sequence goes on along the minus strand of NZ_JAJCXD010000058.1, from coordinate 35,349 downwards.
TTCCCGTGTTCATCGCTTTCACCAGGGGCGTTCCCCCCGAGCAGGTGCCGCCCGTCGACGAGCTGGCGAACATCGCCGCGGACGTCGTCACCGACCGGCCGACCGAGGTATTCCAGTACCCGAGCATCGGCGGGAACCTGGGTGACGAGTGGCTGGCGGCGGTCGTGGCGGAGCGGGCCCCCGCGTTCCTCTACACGATCCCCTGCTTCCAGGACCGCAGCGGCGTGTGCGCGTCGGAGGAGACCCGCCGCGCCGTGGTGGAGCTGGCAGACCGGCACGGTTTCCCAATCGTCGAGGACACTCCCTACCGGCGCCTGCGCCACCACGGTTTGGTCAGCGGGCTGGCGCGGCTCGCCGAGGGCACCTACCTGAGCGCGACGCCGTTGTCGCAGATGGTGGCGGCGCGGGCGTTGGAGATCGGGGTGGTCGACAGCGCTGTGGCCACGGCTGTGTCGTTCCTCGGCCCGCGGCACGACTCCGCGGTCACCGCGGCCCGCGCGGCGTTCGGCGACCAGGTCGTGTCGGACCCGGGCGGCGGCTACTTCGTCAGCGTGCTGGCGGAGTCCGCGCTGTCGGAGTCGGAGTTCCTGGGCCGGGCCGAGGCCGAGTTCGCGACCGGCGCGGCCCTGCTGGCGGACGTGCTCGCGCGATGAGCAGGACGGGTCTGGCGGGCGGACTGGCGATCGGCGCGATCGGCGCGGTGGCGATGGGCAGCGCGGCCCCCGCGTTGAAGCTGCTGGCGGGCAGCGGGCTGTCCCCGGTGAACGTGATCCAGGTGCGCACGGTGATCGGCGCGCTGGCCCTCCTCGCCGCGGCGCTGCTGCTGCGGAGGGGGAGGATGTCCGTCCCGCGCGGCGACTGGTGGCTGGTCGCGTTGTACGGGGTGATCACGATCGCGGTCAACCAGGTCCTCTACACCGTCGCGCTCGGGCGGCTGCCCGTGGGCGTGGCGTTGCTGTTGGAGTACCTGGCCCCGGTGCTCGTGGCGCTGTGGGTCCGGTTCGTGCAGGGCAGGCCCGTCCCGGCGTTGCTGTGGGTGGGGATCGCGGTGCTCCTCGCGGGCCTCGCGCTGGTCAGCGGGGTCGGCGGGAACGGGGCCGGGTTGGACTGGGTGGGTGTCGCCTTCGGCCTCGCCGCGGCGGTGACCCTGGCGGGGCGGTTCCTGTTGGCGGAGCGGGGTTTGCGCACGCACGACCCGTTGGTCATGGCCACCTGGGGAGGGTGCCTCGGCGCGGTGGCGCTGACGGCGGCGGGGGTGTTCGCGCCGTTCCCGTTCGAGGTGCTGGCGAGCACGGCGAGGTCGGCGCCGGTGTGGGGCCTGGCGCTGTACGTGGGGTTGGTGGGGATGGCGGGCGCCATCCTGCTGGGCGTGATCGCCCAGCGGGTGATCCCGTCCACCTCGGCGAGCCTGGTCGCGGCGCTGGAGATCATCGTGGGCGGCGTGCTGGCGGCGGTGGTGCTCGGCGAGCGGTTGAGCGCGGCGCAGTGGGCCGGGTCGGCGGCGATGCTGACCGGGATCGTGTTGTCGCAGTTGGCGATGGCCGGGCGGAGAGCGCCTGCGGAGGAGGTCCGCCCGGTGGACCCGGTGGCGGCGGGAGCGCCGCGGTGAACCCGGTGCTCTTCGTCAACGCGAGGCGGACCCACCTGGAGCGGGGCGCGGCGTTCGAGGCCGCCCAGCGGGCGGGGCACCCGGTCGTCCTGCTCGCCGATCGGGTGCCCGGTGGCCTGCCCGCGTCGGTCACACCGATCCAGGCCGACACCGCCGCCCTGACCGACGTCGACATCGGCGAACTGGGCAGGCACCGGTTCGCGGGTGTGTTGGCCTGGTCTGACGGTGACGTGCGCACCGCGAGTCGGATCGCCACCCGGCCCGGGCTGCCGGACCGCCCCGCCGCGGCGGGGTGGGCCAAGGGCAAGTCGCTGGTGCGGGCGGCGGTCGCCGCCGCCGACCCCGCCCCGGTTCTCCGGGGTCGACCGCGGGGGAGGGCCTCGGGCCCGCCCTGGCCGCGGTGGGGGTGCCCGGGGTGCTTGAGCCGGTGGCGTCCTCGGGCAGCCGGGGCATCGTCCTGGTCGACTCCGCCGAGGAGCTGGAGGCGGCGTTCGACCTGCTCGGCGGGTTCTCCGGGCTGATCCACGAGGAGTTCACCGCCGTGTCGTGGCGGCGTTGGGATCGGACGACTGCCCCTTCCACCTGGAGTGCGTGGTCAGTCGGGCGGGTGCGGCTGGTCGAGGTGGGCGCGCGTGGCGGCGGGGACTTCATCGCCTCCCACCTGGTGGGTCTGGCCACCGGGCGACCCTTCGCCGAGGACGCCGTGCGGGTGGCGACGGTTCTGCCGCCGCTGCCCGCCGCGCAGGACCTGCGTGCACGAGATCCGGCGCAAGCACGGCGACGAGGTGTCCGCACAGAGCCGGGCGGGTACAGCGCCGACGTCGGCCCCGAGCGGGTGGACGTGGGACGGGTGCGGTCGAGGACGCGGTCCGCGACTACCGGGCGGCACCCGCGTCCGCCGCGCGGTCGCGGGTGGGCACAGGCTATCTTCGCTCACGATCGAGGGGAGTTGGCGGAGTGGCACGTCTTCACGTCGGCTGCGCGATGTGGACCCACAAGGCGTGGCCAGGGCGGTTCCTGCCGCAGTCGCTGCCCGCCAAGGAGCGCCTGCGGGCCTACGCGGGTTGGTGCAACGCGGTCGAGGGCAACACCACCTTCTACGCGACCCCCGCCCGCAAGACCGTCGAAGCTTGGGCGCAGCAGACCGGCCCCGACTTCCGGTTCGCGGTCAAACTGCCCAAGGTCGTCACGCACGAGCGCAGGCTGGTCGGGGTCGAAGCCGAGATGCGGGCGTTCCTGGACGCGGTCGACCCCCTCGGGGAGCGGGCGGTCCTGTGGACGCAGTTGCCCGGCTCGTTCGGCCCCTCGGACGTCGACGCCCTCGGTCGTTTTCTGCGCAGGCTCCCCGCCGACCGCAGGCGGGCCGTGGAGGTGCGCCACCCGGGGTTCTTCACCGACGCGGGCTCGACGTCGCTGCTGGAGGGGGTGCTCGCGGGCGCGGGGGCCGAGTGGGTGCCGTTCGACACCGCGGTCTTCTTCCAGAGCCCGCCGACCAGTGAGGCCGAGCAGGAAGCCTGGGCCAGGAAACCGCGGCTGCCGCGGCGGACGCGGGCGCTGACCGACCGGCCGATCGTCCGGTACCTGGGCCGGGACTCGGTCGAGGAGACGGTCGAGGGGTGGCGGCCGTGGACCGCGGTGGTCGCCGACTGGCTGCGCGAGGGCCGGTCACCGACGGTTTTCCTGCACACCCCCGACAACGACGACGCGCCCGCACTCGCCCGCCGCTTCCACGACGAGGTGCGGGCGCTCGTGCCCGACCTCGATGCGCTGCCCGAGCCCGAGCCGATCGAGCCCGCGACCCTGTTCTGATCGGTATCGCGATCGTGTTCAAGCTCGGCGGCACGGTGCCGGTGGACGCGTCTTGCTGAACGACACCCGGGCGCAGCGGGTCTGATCTGGTGCGCCGGTCCACTGCTCATCCAGGCCCGGGTTGCGGAGCTGCGACCATCGCCGCTGTCCAGGTGTGAAGCCGACCTGAGCATGTGACAGCCGGGTCTGGGTCACCGGCGGTTCTTGCGCCGAGCCGCGCCCTGGAGCTTGCGCTTGGACTTCCTGGGATCAGCTCCGCCGCTGCTCCTGCCGGACGGTGGCCTGCCGCGCCGCGCCCGATTCATCTCGGCGTTGCGCCAGCTCGTCAGGATCTCGGGCAGGTGGTCGCGGCTGTTGAGCCACTTGAGCGCAGCGCGGGTGTAGGGGTCCTCCGTCTCCTCGAAATCTTCCGCGAATCCGGGTTCCAGCAGCACCCGCCGCGCGAGAGCTGTGTACATCGGGTCTTCGGCGAAGCGCCGCATGCCCTGCACGGTGCCGACACCAGGGCAGAACGCACCGCCCGCGAACCACGCGGCGCCCGCCATGACACTGCCTGAGTCCTCACCTTCCTTGACCGTCGGCTCGGTGAGGCGCGTCGCGATTTCTCGCTCGGTGTCGTCGATCGTGAACTCAACCTCGGTCTGGAGCGCCCGCTGGTAAGCCTCGATCGCTTCGGCCGAGTTCGACAGCTCCAACTGCTGTTCGACGTCGGTGGTCTCGAAGTGCAGGACGCATTCGGATGTCTGAAGCCCTAAGCGTCGGCCGAAGACCCGCGCTGTCCGCCGGAACCCGGCCAGGAAGGTGACCTCAGGGCGCTTCACGCCCTTGCGGATCTCGTCGCCGTGCCGGGCGTACGGTGACGAGACGAACGGGCAGACCTGGGCCGCGTACAGGGCGCAGATCTCGTGGACCGGTGCCTCACTCGAGATGAGCGTCTTCGCCGTCGCCGCTGATCTGTCGAAGGAAACCTGCCACCGCAGCTCGTCGCCGAACGGGAGCGCGCACACGGCGCAGAGGTCGAAAGTGGCCAGGGCGAGCTTCCGCGGCTCCGACAGCGCACCGAAGTCGATGTCCCCGGGTGCCTGGCCGATCGCGGCGATGACCGGGTAGCCGCGGGGGTCGACGCGGAGGTGCGCGAGCCGTTTCGGCTTCGGGACCGACCGAGGCCCCTTGCTCATCGGTTCACGTGGATCACCGAATGTCATTCCCCCAGCTTATGGGAGCCGTCATCAGGGCCGTGGAACGCGCCCGCCCGGGCTGTCACTGGATCGCGCACCGTCGCCGCCCCGGCGGGCGCGGTGTCAGAGCACGTCGACGTGGAAGAGGGCGGCTCGCGGCTGTACCTCGCGGGGTGCCCGTCACCCGGCGACGCGGCTGGCGCGGTGCAGGGTGTCGCGCACGGTGGTGTTGCCGCGGTGCGCGTACAGCTTTCGCCGGAAGGTGCGGAAGGCGAGGTCGACGCGGGCGGAGTGGATGCGGGGGTAGTCGTCGAGGAAGCGGTGCCAGGTGGTGCAGGACTGCTCCAGGCGGCCCTGGCGCAGTTGCAGGTCGGCGAGGTGGTGGATGGTGAGCATGCGGGAGCGGCGTTCGGCTTCGGGGCGGTGGCGCAGCGAGTCGCACAGTGCGGTCTCGGCCCGGTGGCTGGCGCGGAGGGACACCAGGGCCTGCCCGGTCAGGTGGGCCAGGTCCGCCCGGTCGGTCCGCTGGGCGGGCGGTTCCGCGGCACCGTCCAGGCACCCCTCGGCCTCGGCCAGGCGGGACAGGGCGGTGCCGCGGTGCGAGAGCGCGGCGTGGGCGACGGCAGCCTGGCCGAGGATCGCCGCCCGCGCGCCGGGCGAGGCACGACCGCCCACGCGGTCCACCGCTGCGTCGGCCAGGCCGACCGCCTGGCGGTAGTGGCCCAGGAACCAGGCCTGCACGCTCATGCCGCGCAGGACCAGCGCGTGCGCCGTCGCGTCGCCCGCTTCGTCGGCCAGGCGCAGTGCCGCCCGGTAGTAGCGCTGGGCCAGGTTGTGGTGCAGGTTGTCGAAGCACATGAAACCGGTCAGGCGGGTCAGCGCGGCCGTCGCGCCGAACAGGGTGCGGTGGTTGTCCTCGGTGCACGCCAGCAACCACGTGGTGACGTCGGTGGCGAGGTAGGCGGCCAGCGCGAGCCGGGCGTGCCCGCCGCCGAACGCCTGGTCGGCGGTGGCGAAGGCGCACCGCATGGCGCTGATCGCCTCCGCGGTCTCGCTCTCGACGGCGCACACCCGAGCGGGGCGGGGATCGCGGCCCGACCGGCCACCGGTCCACTCGGGGGTCGCCGCCCACTCCACCCGGAACGGCTGTTCGCACAGCGCGCTGCGGCACGCGGGGTCCAGGTCCGCCGTGATGAGCTGGAGGAGCGCGGAGGCCGCGGTCGCGTCGTCGGCGGCCGGTTCGGCCGGGCAAGCGGTCGCGGCGCGCAGGCCGATGTCGGCCACCGGGATCGGCCTGCCGAGGCGGCGGGACAGGGCCTGGGCGACGAACTCGGGGACCGGTGGGCGCGGGCGGCTCCCCGACAGCCAGTGCGCCACCGCGGTCCGGTCGTAGCGCAGGACCACGCCCGCTTCGAGGGCCACCCGGTTGACCGCGAGGGCGAAGCTGTGCCCGGTCCACCGAGCCTCCCCGAGGAGGGCGCGCAGCGCTTCGTTGGGCGTGTTCTTGCGCAACGTCCAGTTCTCCTGACAGCTTCGACCGCCACACCGGCCCGAAACCGGCGTGTCGAACAAATACCTCATCGCTTTCCGGAGATTCCGCCCTTTTCATTCAAGCACGGCCTCCCCACCGCGACCATCGCTCCTTCGGGTGAGGGGCGGGCGGCGATTCCCCCGGCCACAAGCGGTGCGGGACAACGGGAATCCGCCCGGCCGGAGCGGAATATTCCCCTCGGGTTCCCGGACTGCCTGAATGGCCCTGCCGCCTTCTCCGGCGCACCACTACATTGTCATTCACGATCCCGGTGGAGGTGGACGACCGTGGAACTCTTCGACCCCGACCGGCTCCGCATCGGCGAGGACGCGAACCCGGACGTCGACCCGCTGGCGGAGGCGGTGCGGTGGATGCGCGCGGAGAGCGACCGCATGGTGGGCTTCCCGGTGAACCTCGACTTCGACCACCGCCCGCTGGCGGAATTCCTCGCCGTGCACGGCAACAACGTCGGCAACCCGCGCGCGGAGAGCGCGTACCGGATCGACACCAAGCCGTTCGAGGTGGCGGTGCTGGACTTCTTCACCGCCCTGGCCGGTGGCGACCCGTCCCGGGTGTTCGGCTACCTCACCAGCGGGGGCACCGAGAGCAACACGTTCGCGGTGTGGGTGGCGCGGGAACGCCACCCCGACGCGGTGCTGTACGCCTCGGCCGAGGCGCACTACTCGTTGCCGAAGCTGGCCAGGCTCCTCCGGATGCCCTACGTCGCGGTGCGCACCCGACCGGACGGCACGCTGGACACCACGGCCCTGGTCGGGGAACTGGCCCGGCACCCCGGTCGGGCGGCGGTGGTCGCGGTGACGATCGGCACGACCGGTCGCGGCGCGGTGGACGACCTGCCCGGGGTGCGCCGCGCGCTCGCGGCGGCGGGGGTCGGGCGGAGCTGGGTGCACTGCGACGCGGCCTTCGGCGGCATCCTGGCCGAGTTCGGCGACGAGGCGATCCCGTGGAACCTCGCCTCGGGGGCCGACAGCGTCGCCATGAGCGGGCACAAGGTGATCGGGTGCCCGGTGCCCTGCGGGGTGGTCCTGGTCCCGGAGGCCGACGTCGCGACCATCCGCGAGGAGGGTGTCGCCGTCGGGTCCGACGACGACACCATCACCGGTTCGCGGGACGCGCTGGCGCCCGCGCTGCTGTGGTACGAACTGCGCCGCCTGGGCAGGAGCGGGTTGGCCGAGCGGGCGCGCCGGTGCCACCGGACCGCCGCCCACGCCCAGCGCAGGCTCGCCGAGGTGGGCCGCAACCCGAGCCGGGCGCGCGGGGGGACCATCGTGCTGTTCGACCCGCCCCCGACGGACTTCTGCCGCCGCTGGCACCTGGTCCGCGACGAGGAGCACGCCGCGCTGGTGGTCATGCCGCACGTCACCGAGGAGCAGGTCGACCGGCTGTGCGCGGAGCTGGCCGCCTCCGGCTGACGCCCCGCGCGGGGTTCATGGCTTGCGCACGGTGCCGCCCTGCATGACGAAGTCCACCTCGCCCATGACGCCCATGTCCTCGGTGGGGTCGCCGGGGACCGCGACCAGGTCGCCGACCGCGCCCGGCCGCACGCGGCCGAGGTCGGGTTGCCGCAGCAGGTCGGCCGCCACCGACGTCGCCGACCTGAGGATCCGCTCGGCCCCGATGCCGACCCTGGCCATGGTGGGGAACTCCCGCCACGTGTCCGCGTAGGGGATCACGCTGGCGTCGGTGCCGAAGGCCAGCACCACGTCGCTGTCGGCCAGCAGCGCGGCCGTGGACCGCAGCGACTCCGCGCAGTCGCGGAACTTGGCGCGCAGGACGCCCGGCTTGCCCTCCCAGAAGTCCTCGTCGTCGAGCCGGTCGACGTGGTGGAAGACCACGTACAGCGTGGGCACCAGGGGGACACCGCGTTCGGCGAGCAGCGCGAGGGTGTCGGCGCCCACCAGGTTCGCGTGCTCGACCGAGCGCACCCCGGCGCGCACCGCGCGGCGCACCGCCTCGTCGTTGAACGCGTGCACCGCGCACGGCAGCCCGAGGTCGGTGGCGGCGGCGACCAGCGCGGTCATCTCGGCCTGCGTGTAGGTCACCGCGGCCGGGTGGTCCGATGGCGTGCCGAACCCGCCGCTGGCGGCGAACTTGATCCAGTCGGCACCCGCCCGGACCTGCTTGCGGACCTGGGCGATGACCTCGGCGGTGCCGTCGGCCAGGGTGCCGACCTCGATGCCGAACCGGGTGGTCAGGTCGGGTTCCTTGTCGCCGTGCCCGCCCCGGGCGGAGATGATGTTGGGCGCGGTGAGCAGGCGGGGTCCGACGACCAGCCCCTCCTTGACCGCCTGGCGCAGGTCGATCGTGCTGGGGTAGTCGGCGCTGCCCAGGTCGCGCACCGTGGTGAACCCGTTGTCCAGCAGCGTCCGCATCGCCGGGAGCGCCCGGAGGGTCTGCTCCCCGACGGAGGCGGTGTTCAGCGACTCGTCCAGCACGTGCACGTGGCAGTCGATCAGGCCGGGCAGCAGCGTGTGCCCGGGCAGGTCGATGCTCTCCGCCGTCGGCGACCCGGTCACCCCCGCGCCCACCTGCTTGACCCGCCCCTGGCGCACCAGCACGCGCGCCTCGGCGGCCGGGCGCATGCGCTCCCCGTCCCACAGGCGGTCGGCGGTCACCACGAACCCGTCGTGGGCGGTGTCGCGGGGGCTGGTCGTGGTGGGCGGTCGGTTCGGCTCCTGCCGGTCCGCGACCTCGGCGGGCGTCAGCGGCCGGTAGTGCTCGCGCTGCCAGACGTCACCGGGTCCCGGGTTGTCCGGCGTGGTCTTGCCGCCCAGGCAGTGCAGCACACCCCAGGCCGCGTTCAGCCCGGAGGCCATGGCGTGGTCGAGCCACCCGGGGGACCACGACACGTCGTCGCCCGCGAGGAACAGCGGGTTGGCGGGCTCGCCCGGCACGCCCGCGGCGTCCTTCACGAAGTGCGAGAACAGGTCCCACTGGTAGGGGTACTCCCCCGGCCGCGAGAACCGGCAGATGCCCTTGAAGTTGCGCTCCTCCTCCCAGGAGATGGTGCGGGTGGCCCCCGCGGCGACCTGGCGGCGCAGCTCCTCGGCCACCTCCGGGTGGATCTCGCAGAGCTCGTCGACGAACGCCCCGACCCGTTCCTGCAGGGTGGACGAGGCGACCTTCATGGAGTCCTCGGCCCAGGTGAAGCTGAGCACGAGCACCGACCGCCTGCCGCCCGGCTCCCTGGGCTCGCCGAAGTCCATCGTGTAGGTCGCGCGCGGCAACCGGTCGGTCAGGGTCACCCCGTCGAGGCTGGTGCCGGTCCAGAACGGCGTCTCGGTCACCAGGACGGTCTTGGCCGACTGCCAGTAGCTGAGCCTGCGGATGGCGCGCAGCAACCTGGGCCCGAAGGGCGGTGCGCCGCCGGGGCGCAGCGGGCGGACCCGCACGGAGGTCTCCAGCACGTGCAACTGCGGGGTGAAGACGGCGGCGGGGAACCAGTCCGCCCGGCCGTCCTCGTCGTGCACGACCACGCCCTCGGTGGTGTCCTCCCCCACCTCCAGGGTGACCACCCCCGGCCGCGGCGCCCCGTCGTTGACCTCCGCCAGGCTGGTGAAGCGGCCGTCGGGCAGGCCGGTGCGGTGGTTCCAGAACCCGTCGGCCACCGCGCCCATGCCTTCGCGCAGGTGGAACACCTCGGCGCCCTCCGTGGTCAGCAACAGCCGCATGACCTCGGTGAACGCGAGCCCGAAGAAGCAGTCCCAGGCCGCCGTGCCCACCCCCGCGGTGCCCAGCACGCGCGCCTGCTCCCAGGTCAGCCTGGCGCCGTCGGGGTCGAGCAGGAAGCGGTGGAAGGTCCACTGCTCGTAGCGGCCGAGCAGGGCCGCCCACCGCCGCCGGATCTCCTCCGGGTCCCGCGCGGCCACCGCCCGGCGCAGGTCGGTGAGCCCGATCCGCTCCAACGCTTCCAGCCACCGGGTGTGCGCCTGCCGGAACACCTCGTCCCCGGGGTACAGGTCGCTGATCTCGCGGACCGCGCGGGTGCGGCCATCGATGTCGAGGACCGTGCGCGGGGTGGTGCCCGGGACGTACTCGTCGCGGAAGGGCTGCCAGTGCAGGCCGAACAGGTCGGCGTAGTGCCGCAGCAGCCGGGCGGAGTCGGGGGCGCGCATGCACCCCAGTTCCACCACCGCGCTGTCGGCGGGGGCCAGCCGCTGGGAGTGCATCCGCCCGCCCAGCCGCCTGCCGCCGGGGCCGCCCGGGGAGCGCTCGGCCTCGTACAGGATCGGGGTGCAGCCCACGCGGAGCAGCTCGTAGGCGGCGGTCAGCCCGCTGCCGCCGGTGCCGATCACCGCGACGCGGGTGCCCAGGGCGCTCGTCGGCAGGCGGCCGATGCGCCGCCCGCCCGCCACGTGGGCGGCGTAGTCGAAGGGGAAGTCGACCTGCAGGTCCGCGGCGGGGGGCGGGGTGCTCACCAGGGTGCTCCTCGGGACGGGGCCGGCCAGGTGTGCACCGGCTCATCGGTGGTGCTCAGTTCGCGGTAGCGGTGGACCGACTCGCGCAGCGCCCGTTCGGTGGACGACCGCCGCCGCAGCGCCTCGAAGGCGCACCGCTGCCACCGCGCGCCGGTCCGCCCGGTGGCGGCGCGGTGTTCCAGCACCGACAGGTACCGGTCCACCTCGGCGTGGTCGACGCCGAGGTCGCGCAGCCCGTCGGCCGCCGCCGGGAGCAGCGCGCGCACCAGCTCGGCGGCGGGGAGCACGCGGACACCACCGGGGAACGGCCACCGCAGCGGCGCCCGGGGACCGATCGCCGCGGCCCGGTGGAAGTTGCCCCTCGCCGCGTCGAACGGCACAGCGGCGGTGAAGCCGCTCCCCGTGGTGGCCAGGTGCCTGCTCAGCCCCACCAGGAACGCCGCGTTGGCCGCCATGTCGACCGGTGTGGGGCCGGAGGGCAGGGCGCGTGCCTCGACCCGCACGTTGCCCGCCGGGTCGTACACCGGTCGGTTCCACCGCCACACGGTGCTCTGGTGCAGGCGCAGCTCGTCCAGGCTCGGGACGCGGCCCCGCCGCAGCGCCGTCAGCGGGTCCTCTTCGGACACCTCGGGGACGAGGACGTCGTGGTTGCGCACCACGTCCGCGAAGACCCCCGTCGCCCCGTGCGTCCACCCGGAACCGAAGGTCACCCGGGGCAGGGTGCCGGTCGCGGCGGCGGTGGCGTGGTCGCCCATGCCCTGCTCGTACAGCGCGATCCTGGTTTCCGGCCACAGCCGCCGCCCCAGCAGCAGCGGCGAGTTCCCGGACACCGCGAGCAGGGGCGCCATCGCCAGTTGCACCGCGTCGTAGGTGATCGCCAACCGGTCCGGGGCCGCGGTGACGTGGACCTGCCACGAGCAGCAGGCGGCCTGCACCGCGATGGAGTCCGCCTCGATGGCGCAGTCGTCCGCGCCGCTGATGCCGATGTGCAGCGGCGCGCACCGGCGACCGCGCAACTCCCGGTCGAGCACCCGGTACCGCGGCACGTCGGTGATCGCGCCGCGGCCGAAGTCGCCCGGGCGCAGGGTCGGCAGCATCCCGATGGTCACGGGGAGCGCCCCGAACCGCCTGCCCGCGTCGGCCACCAGTCCCAGCACCGCCCCGACCTCGGCCCGCAGGGCGGTGAACGGCCTGCCCGCGACGTGCCTGGGGGTCAGGTTCAGCTCCAGGTTGTAGCGGCCGACCTCGTGGGTGAGCCGGTGGTCGCCCGCCGCGGCGAGCACCTCCAGGTTCACCGGCGCCGGGGTGTCGTCCTCGGTGACGAGGAAGACCTCCAACTCCGCGCCCACCGTGTCGGGGGGTCCGCCGAAACCGGGCCGCCGCAGCACGGCGTCCAGCACGACCAGCGAGTCCTCCAGGCGGCGGCGGAAGACCTCGCGGTCGCTGTCGGTGAACGCCTCGGTGTCGATCCGCACGCCCATCGGGGGTGCCGCTCAGCCCGCCGCGGCGAAGTGCCACAGGTTGCCGAGCATCGGTTCCACGCCCGGCGCGCTGCGGAGCACCCGGTCCGCCTCCTCGCCCTCGGCCAAGGCGAAGTCGATGACCTCCACCGCGCCGTCGACGACCGCCGCGGGCGGCTCGGCGTACTGCTCCAGGTACGAGATCAGCACCTCCGGGACGTCGCTGCCGGGCAGGACGTCCAGCAGCGCGGCGCACGCGGCCGTCCACAGCAGGAAATCGGTCCGGGCGACCAGCGCCGCTTCACCGGCACCGGCGTGCAACCCCATCCAGGAGAGCATGTCCGCCGCTTCCCGCGTCGCCGTCGACAACGGCGCCCGCCGCAACTCCGCCACGTCCAAGCCCACCGCGCCCACCACGTCCCGCACCAGGAACCGCCTGGCCTGCAAGATCGTGTCGGCGACGTGGACGAACAGGCCCGCGGGCACCTCGTGCCGGAACCGGACGGCCAGCAGCGGGTAGGTCGCGAATTCCGCCTCCTGCGTCTGGAATTCGACCTGCACCAGCCGCTGGACCTGCTTCTGGTCCAGCCGCCCATTCCGCGCGGCGGCCAGGAATTCGTTGTTCTCCACGTGCTGCCGAACCGGGAGGTCGAGCTTGTTCACGAGCGCACCGGCGTCCACCACAACACCACCCTCCGTGTCGATGGCCTGAAATCAACCGTCGAGCCAACCGAAGTTCCCCATGGAGTCAACACCGGCACGAGCAAATCGAACAAGAGGCCCGGAAAAGCTCCTGTTGAACCTGTTGAACCGCCGGTGGAAAACCTCATCGGCTTCTCGAAAGAGGCAGGAGGGTGATCGCACACCGCGTGTGCGCGGTCGACGAAACCGCTGGTTCTCCCGAACCCGATGTCCACCTGCTTGGTGGAGACTCGACGGACACCTGGCACGCAGCGTGTCCCGGTGCCGCGCTCATCCCGCTCCGAGGTGTTCGCGCGGCCAGTCCTCACTCTCACCCCATCTTCCGATGGCGTGGCGTCCCGCTTTCCGCTCCACCCCGGCGGCGCACGAGCCATCCCCTCCGTGCCGACTACCCGGCGCATGAGCCCGATCGTCCACCACCGCGCGGCGATCGAGTTGTTCGCGCAACTCCGTTGCAAGCGTCGCGCACGTCCGGTGGACAACGGCCGAACCTGCGGCGATCAGGACCGACCGTCATCGCGCAGCCGATAGGAATAATCCGAATTTCTGACCCATAGCGCTCCCGCTTGCGACCAGGACCCGTCTTGAGCTGGGATTATGTCGCCCTTGACATACCGGTGATCGTTCCAACCGCCGGGCATCAACGTTCCGTTCGCCTGCTGGATCGACGCCGGATGGCAACGGCCTGCGCGCTCTGGTTACGATCCTGGTCGAGTGCACTTGGGGAGGGGCTCTTGTACACAGCCGAGATCAACCGACGGCGTCCGGCCTGTCTGCTTCTGCTCGTCGACCAGTCCTTCTCCATGTCGGAACAGTGGGGAACCGGGCCGTCGAAGGCGGATGCACTGGCGTTGAGCGTGAACCGGCTGCTCGGAAACGCCGTCATCCAATGCAGCAAGGGTGACAACCGAGTGCTCGACTACTTCGAGATCGGCGTCATCGGGTACGGGGGCGAGGTGCAGTTCGCACTGCACGGCACGGACGCCGGTCGGCCACTGCTGCCCATCAGCCAGGTCGCCGACAACCCTCGGCGCATTGACGAGGTGATGCGAAAAGAGGCCGACGGGGCGGGCGGGATCATCCAGGTTCCCATGGCCGTCCCGGTGTGGGTCGATGCCACCGCGAACGGGCCGACACCGATGGTCGGGGCGCTGGGGCTCGCCGAGCAGGTGCTGTCGGGCTGGTGTTCCCAGCACGCGAACAGCTTCCCGCCGATCGTCATCAACCTGACCGACGGCGTGAGCACCGATGGCGATCCGCGTCCCGTGGCCGAGAGGGTGCGGTCCGTCCGGACGGACGACGGGCCCGCGCTGATGTTCAACGTGCACCTCTCGAGTTCCTCGTTCGGTGAGGTGTTGCTGCCGAATTCAGCCGGTGCGCTGCCGGACGACTACGCCTCGTTGCTGTTCGAGATGTCCAGCGAACTCCCCGTCCAGATGGCGGAGGCAGCGGCCGGTCTGGGGTACGCGGTGCAACCGGGTGCACGCGGTTTCCTCTACAACGCCCAAGCGACGTCGGTGATCGAGTTCCTCGACATCGGTACCCGGCCCATCACACCGAGCGGGCGCCGAGAGCTGCTGCCGGGGCCCGCGCAGACCACGTGATCCCGGCGTCCGGGGACCGGGTGCTGCGCCTCGCAGTGCGGACAGCCGCCAAACGCGACAACCGGCCCGAGGAGAACGAGGACAGCGCGGGCGGACGTGCGGACTCGGGCCGGTTCGCGGTGTCCGACGGCGCTTCGACCACCGCCCGCGCCGATGTGTGGAGCGAGCTGCTGACCGACGCCTTCATCAACGGTGACGACCCGCTCGCACCCGACGTGCTCGGCGCGTTGCGGCAGCAGTGGTGGGAACGCGTGGCCACCCCAGGCTTGGCGTGGCATGCCAGGGAGAAGCTGCACAGGGGCTCGGCTGCCACGTTCCTGGGTGTGCGGGTTGACGCCGACGGCTACCTGGTGACCGCTGTGGGCGACTCGTGCCTGCTCCACATCTCCGACGGGCGCCTGGTGCTCGCCGCCCCCCTGGACGACTGGACGGAGTTCTCGCGCTTCGCCGAGCTGGTGCACACCACGCCCGACACCCCGGTCCCCCCTGAGCACGTGCGCTCGGCGAGCGGTCCGCTGAGTGACGGCGACATCCTGCTGCTCGCCACGGATGCAGTGGCGAAGTACCTGTTGCGACACCACGCCGAGACCGGTGGGCTGCCGCCGCTCATCGAGCACGTCGACGACGACGACCGGTTCGCCGACTTCATCGAACGGGCTCGGGAACAGCAGGAACTGGACGACGACGACTCGACCGTCTGCGTGGTGTGGGCATGAAGCTGCCCCAGCTCATCGACTACCAGCAGGCCATCCAGGCAAGGTCGTTCGCCGACCCGGCACTGCGGTACGGGACACCAGAACTCACTCCGCTGAGGCAGCCCTTGGTCGCCAGCGGCGGGTTCGCACTGACCTTCACGGTCAACTCGGGCGGGCAGCGGTTCGCCGTCCGGTGCTTCCACAAGCAGGGAGCGCGGCTGCGCGAGCGGTACGCCGCTGTCGCCGAGTTCGTCCAGGCGCACCGGGTCGACATGGGCTTCCTGACCGACGTCGCGTTCGTGGCGGAAGGCATCCGCGTCAACAGCGGTGTGTTCCCCATCGTCAGGATGCCCTGGGTCGAGGGCAAGCGGCTGGACAGCTGGGTGGAGGACCACCTCCACGAGCCGCGCCGCCTCGACCAGGTCCGGAGCCAGGTCACCGCGGCGGCTGCGAGGCTGCGCGCCGCCGGTGCCGCGCACGGCGACCTGCAGCACGGCAACATCCTCGTCGATGGCACGGACCGGATCCGGCTGGTGGACTACGACGGGATGTACGTCCCCGCCCTGGCGGACTTCGGGGCATCCGAGTTCGGGCACCGCAACTACCAGCACCCCGACCGTGCGAACAGCTACGGCAGTCACCTGGACGCGTTCAGCGCGTGTGTCATCGACCTGTCGCTGGAGGCGCTGAAGTACGACCCGGCGTTGTGGCACGACTTCAACACCGGCGAGAACCTCATCCTCGAAGCGGAGGACTTCGCCGCACCCGCGCGCTCGGAGGTCTTCGCCAGGCTGGCCCGGATCGGTGCGGTCGCCGAGCGGGCCCGGGTGCTCATCGCCGCCTGCCAAGCGGATTTTGCCGCAGTGCCCGCAATCCTGGCCGGAGAACGGGTCAGCGGAACCGGCCGCCAGTCGACCTCGACAGCCAAGCGCCCGGCGGGGCCGCGCGCCGTCGACGCCCACAACCGCTCAGCGCTCATGGCCCGGGTCGGCGACCACGTCACGATCGTGGGGCAGGTGACCGATACGCGTGCGGTCGACGGCAGGCAAACCAGGACCGCGTTCATCAACTTCGGCAACTGGCGGAATGGAGCCTTCAGGATCGTGGCGTGGGGCGGCATCACCCGCGAACTGGAGGCGACGTTCAACCAGGAGGTCACAGCGCTGCGCGGCTCGTGGGTGGCGCTCAGCGGGATGGTCACCCAGTACTGGGCCCAGGGTGCCACTCGGCCCAGTCCCCAGATCGAGTTGAAGCGCGTCCAAACCCTGCGCATCCTCACCGAGGCTGCCGCCAACGCCATGTTGGCCCCGCCGCCCGCCACCCCACCACCTCCCGCCCCACCACCTCCTGCTGCGCCACTGCCCGACTCACCGCCTCTGCCGACCACCGCGCCCCGTGGGAGCCTCCCGCGGGCAACAAGGGCGCACACCGATGCGGACGACCTCGCGCGAAGCCTCGACAGGCTCTACTCATCACGAAGAGCAACCCGAACACCGGCCACACCGCCTACGCCGGTTCACCAACCGCTGCCTGTTCATCCGCCACCGCCCACCCACCACAGACCGCCAGTGCCGCGGTTGAGCTGGTGGCAGCGCGTACGAGCCCGGTGGCGCCGATGACGACACGGCTGCCCCACCCCATCGGTGACCTGGTCACCGCGCTCAACCTCGAGATCGCAGCCGTACTGGCCAACGACGGCAAGGACAACGGGAAGATCCCGCTGCGCGACGGGCAGGTCGTGAGCGCCCACGGCACGGGAATCGATTACGTCTTCTCCGCCACGAACTGGCGCGAACAGTCGAACAACAGGTTCTTGGCCCGCCCCTCGTCGTCTCGCGGCGCCTGGGTGCAGGTCACCGCGACGGCCATGCCCGGCGGCAAGGTCAGGGTGACGGCTGAGTCCGACCTGGGCAGGAACCTGACCAACGTGCAGCTCCGCGCCGACGACACGGCGTCGTTGGAGCTGCTTGTCGAGCGCATAGCGGCATCCGGTGAGGATGCCGGGTTCAACTCCACGACCGCGTCGTGGGTCCTCGGTGAGGGCTCCCCCCGGATCGGCCGCTGCCCGGAACCCGGGCGGCTGGTGCACGGCTACGACAACCTCCCGTTGAACAACAGGCAGCGGCTGGCGATCGAGCACGCCTTGGCCAGCGACATCACGTTCATCTGGGGACCGCCGGGCACCGGCAAGACCGACGTGATCAGCAGGATCATCGAAGGCTGCTACCGGCAGGGCCTGCGCGTGCTGTTCGTCGCACCGACACACGTGGCGGTGGACCAGGCACTGGAGCGCGTGTGCGAACTCCTCGTCCACGAGGAGCAGTTCCGATCCGGCCTCGTCCAACGCAGCGGCGAGATCGAGGTCCCCACACTGGCGCAGCGCTACGGGGACGCGGTCAGCCCTGACGCCATCGCCGACCGGCTGACGGCTGAACTCGCGCAGCGGATCCAATCCCTCCAGCATCACCTCGGCGAAGTCCGCGAGGGCATCGCACTGCACCGGGAGATCGCGCACGCCACAGCCGAGCGCAGCGAGCTGCTCGACAGCGCCCGCGCGTTGGAGGACGCGATCGGCAGGCACCACAAACAGGCCCGCAGCGCACGAGACGCCGCGGACAAGGCTCAACTGGACCTGGACCAGATCGGTGACGACCCCGGGCTGTTCGGCCGGAAGCAGAAGAAGATCGATTCGCTGCGGGCGCGGGTGGCCGATCGGGCGGCTGAGGCCCAGCGCGCCCACGACCTCGTCCAAGCTGATGAGGCCCGCCTGCGAGAGTGCCGGAGGCGACTGGACACGATCGCCGGTCGACTGACCACCGAAACCTACCATCGGTTGCAGACGATGCCGACGTTGCCGCGCCTCGACGCACAGGAACGAGAGCTCACAGGCGCTCTGGCCGATGCGGAGAAGGAACGGCGCAGCATCGTCACGGCGGTGCGCGAGCGCTGCCGCGTGATGGGCGCGACTGTCGCCAAGGCAGTGCAGTCGAACGCGCTGATGAGCTCCACCGACGTCGTGGTCATCGACGAGGCGGGCATGGTGGCACTGCCATCGGCCTGGTACGCGGCGGGACTGGGTGCGAAACGGGTCGTGATCGCGGGTGACTTCCGCCAACTGCCCCCGGTGACGCTGGGTGCGACCAACACCAAGGCCAGCGAGGCCGACCGAGCACATTCGCGGCGGTGGATGGACCGGGACCCGTTCCACGCAGCCGCGCTCGTCGACGAGGCGGGCTCGGCGCGACCGGACGCCAGGATGATCTGCCTGGACGCCCAGTACCGGATGCGCCCGGACATCTGCGCCGCGGTCAACACCGTCGCCTACCCCGACAGCCCGCTGAGGACCCTGCGGGACAACAGCAGCCGGGTGCCCCCATCACCCCTGCTCCCCGCACCCGTTGTCCTCGTCGACACGTCGTCACGACGGGTTCCGCACCCCCGGGGCCGCAGGGACGCGCACATGACGAACCCCGTGCACGAGGCGGTGATCCACGAATTGATCCGCGGCCTCCAGTACGACGGGGTGCTGCCCGGACGCAAGGCCGAGGCTGTGGAGAAGCGGGCCACGGACAGGCTGGCGGTGATCACCCCGTATCGACTCCAGGCGCGCGCCCTGGACACCAGTCTCCGGTACCGCTTCGGGGAGCGGTTCGACGGTCTGGTCGACACCGTGCACCGTTTCCAGGGCAGCCAACGGCCTGTGGTGGTCATCGACACCGTGGCGGGCGCAGGCGACAAGCTCGGCTTCTTCTACGGTGGCACCGGCCTCTCGTCCACCACCTGCCGCCTGCTGAACGTCGCGCTGAGCCGGGCCCAAGACCATCTCGTCGTGGTCGCGGACGTGGACTTCCTCAAGCGCAACCTACCGCCCGGCAGCGAAGCCGCCCGCCTCGTCGAGCACTTGGAGCGCCACGCCCACCGGCTCTCGATCGACGACTTGGTCCCGGTCCGAACGGCGGCGGACCTCGCGGGTCTGACCGAGGAGGAACTCGCCCGCCCCTCGTTCTTCCCGGCCGACGAGGTCCACCGGGCGGTGGAGTGGGACATCGACCACGCGGGGCGCAGCCTCGAGATCTACTGCCCTTTCCTCGACCCCCGGCCCGTGCGGCGCTGGCTGCGAATCCTCGCACCGCGGCTGGCAGCAGGTGTCAGGGTCGTCGTGCACACCCGCCCACCGGACGGCGATTCCGCGGAGGGGAAGCTCGTCGACGAACTGCGCGGCGCGGGGTGCGAGGTGTCACTGCGCGAGCGGATGCACGAGAAGGTCATGATCGTCGACGACACCGTGCTCTGGCACGGTTCGCTCAACCTGCTCGCGAACACCGGCCCGACCGACTTGATGATGCGGATCACCGACGCGGCCGCGTGCGAGCGGGTGCGCAAGATCATGACGACCGCGCGCCGGGAACGACCGTTGGCAGATCCCGCCTACCGTCGCGGCCCCGGCGGGAGCGCCACGACGGGCTCGAAGATCCGCCCCGGCGAAGTCGATGACGGGCGGCTGTACCTCGATGTGCCGTTCGCGGACAACGCGGTGGTCAAGCGGGAATTCAACGCGCGGTTCGACCGGGCTGCCAAGCTGTGGCACGTCGACGCCGCCGTCGAACGTTCGCGAATACACAAGTGGCTGCCCACATCCACGGATCAGGGCTCATGAAACCAGTGAACCTCGCGAATTCCGACGCTCAAGCCGATTGCCTTCAGCAAATCGACGTCAAGCGCCTCCGGGCAGCGTCGAGTCCTACCTGGACGAGCTGCGGGTGGCCAACGCGACCGTCCGGTCGCACGTGGACGACCTGGAGCGCAGCGCGGACGTGCACGAGCGGCTGACCAAGCTGGTCCTGCAGGGCAAGGGGGTCGACGAGGTCGCCACCGCCACCGCCACCGCGGTCCCCGGGCACGTGCTGGTCCTCGACGAGCACGGCACCGCCGTCGCCACCTCCGGCGGTGCGGACCGCGCGGGGGAACCGGAGCTGGCCGGGATCGGGGCCGAGGCCAGGACCTCCGGGCACACCCTGCTCCGCGGACGCCTGTGCGCGTTCCCGATAATCACCGAGTCGGAGCCGCTGGGCACCGTCGTGCACCTGGGCCCGGCCCCGATCAGCGACACCGACCGGCGCATCCTCGAACGCGCCGCCCTGGTCGCTGCCCTGGTCCTGGTCACCCGGCGGCGCATGGGCGAGGCCGAGGCCCGCGTCCGCGGCGAGCTGCTGCGGGACCTGCTCACCCAGCAGACCACCGACCACGACCTGCTGCGCACCCTGGAGGTCTCCTGCGCCACGAACCAGAACACCCGCGGCACCGCCCAGGAACTGCACCTGCACCCCAACACCGTCTCCCAGCGCTCGGCCCGCATCAGCCGCCTGCTTGGCGAGACCTGGCGCCAGGCCGACCACCTCCTGGAGATCCAGGTGGCCCTGCGCCTGCACCGGGTGAGCACCACCTGAGGATTGCCCGCGGAGTGGTCGACCCGGTCGTTTCGGGGTGTCGCGGGTGTGGATCGTGATCGGCGTTTCGCGACCACCTGCCGATCGGGGCACTCCCGGCCGCGGCGTAGCATCGGCGAAGTCCGTGCTCCGGCCGAGTGACGCACGGCATAGTGCCAGACGGGCGACGAGGCGATTGGCGGGAGGCGCTGTGCAGGTGGAATTCGAGCACCGGGCTGCCGTTCGCCCGCTTGTCGCGGCGCTTTCCCGGAATCGACATCTCACCCGCACGGAAGAAGACTGATGGCTCCGAACAGCGGATTGTTTGCGGACGCGTCCAACTTCGACGTCCGCTACGTGTCGGATTACGCGACCATCAGCCAGATCGCGGAAGCGCTGCGCGTGCTGGGCATGAAGGTCGTCCTCACCAGCGGCACCTTCGACATCCTGCACGAGGGCCATTCGATGTACCTGGAGGCCGCCAGGCGGTTCGGTGACTTCCTCATCGTCGGCGTGGACAGTGACGAGAAGGTGCGCAAGCGCAAGGGACCGTGGCGGCCCGCGGTGCCGGAGGCGGAGCGGCTGAGGATGCTCACCCACCAGCGCGGGGTGGGGCTGGTGACGCTCAAGCACGTCGACGAGCCCCGGTGGTCGCTCATCTCCGCCGTGCGACCCGACGTCCTGGTGGCCACCGCGGAGACGTACTCGGCCGAGGAGATCGCCGAGCTGGAGGAGAAGTACTGCGGGCACGTCGAGGTGCTCGACCGGATGGCCACGGTGAGCACCTCGGCGCGGCTGCGGCTGCTCCAGCTCGGCCTCGCCGAACGCATGTCCCAGCACCTGGCCGAACGGCTGCCCGACCTGATCCACGACGTGATCGACGAGTTCCGGAAGAGTTGATGAAGCAGCTCCTGCTGTACCTGCCGGTCCTGCACGCCGGGTACGAGGCGTTCTTCTCCCGGCACGCGGACGCCGACGAGATCCTGCTCCTGGGCACCAGCTTCGCCGAGGACCACCCGTCGATGAAGAAGGAGATCAGGGCGCTGGCCCCGGAGGTCGCGGCGGGGTACCTGCGGGGTTCGGCCGACCGGCCCGCGGTGTCCGTCGTCGAACGGGACGGGGTGGCCGACGCGGTGGTCGCCGACCTGCTGGTGGTCCCGGACGAGGAGATCACCCGCGACCTGGTCGCCCGGCACGGGCTGGACGCGGGGCGCAAGCTCGTCTACGAGCGCACGTTCCTGCGGTGGGACCGGAGCTGGAGCCTGGCCCAGCGCCCCCCGGACTACGACGGGGTGGTCACCTCGGACGCCGAGGACCTCGCCCTGATGGCCCGGGCGGCGGGGGCCGCGGCGCTGAGCTCCGACTGGTGGCGGCAGGTCGGCGCGGTCGCCGTGCGCGACGGGGAGGTCATCGGCGTCGAGCACAACCAGCACCGCCCCAGCGAGTACACGCCCTACGTCGACGGCGACCCGCGCAACGACTTCAGCCGCGGTGTGCGCATCGATCTGTCCACGGCGATCCACGCCGAGGCGCTGCTCGTCGCCCGGGCGGCCAGGACGGGCGAGCAACTCGCGGGCACCGACCTCTACGTGTCGACCTTCCCGTGCCCGGGGTGCGCCAGGATGATCGCGGAGGTCGGGTTCCGCCGCTGCTACTTCGCGGGCCCGTACTCGATGCTCGACGGCGACTCGATCCTGCGCGCCGCGGGCGTGGAGCTGGTCTGGGTGGACACCGCCGCGGCCGGTCGGCTCAGTCCTCCCGGGGACGCGAGCTGAACTTCATCCGGACCGGGGTGTGGTCCGGGTCGTCGACGTCCCCGGTGAGGACGTGCACGTGGAGGTGCTTGATCGTCCCGCCGGTGAAGCGGGATTCGCCGTTGCGGACGCCGATGCCGTAGTGGGTGAGCCCGTGGCGGTCGCGCGTCCAGCGCAGGGTCGGCCAGAAGTCCGCCTGGGCCGCCCCGGACAGGTCGGCCATGTCCGTGACGTGTTCGTCCGGGACGAGCATCAGGTGCACGCGGGTGCCCTGGTACGGGTACCGGTTGGGCACGACGGACCAGTGGTCGGTGCGCAGGAGCGGTACCTGGTCCCGGGGGCGGTGTTCCGGGCAGAAGAGGCACACGCCCGCCTCTTCCAGCCTGATCATCTCCGCGCGCTGCTCCTCCAGGCGGGAGTTGCCCAGGTAGTACAGCTCCACGCCTACCTCCGGTCGTAGGTCAGGAACGAGCAGCGGGAATCCCCGCTCTCCTCACCACCGGTCAGCTCGAACGCCCCCAGCCACCCGGCGGGCATGGTGACGTCGCCGTCGTCCACGTGCTGGTGCACGCGCGTCAGGTGGACCCGGTCGACGTCGTCGAGCAGTTGGCCGTACACCTGGGCCCCACCGATGACGAAGACCTCGTCGCGCTGCGCGAACGCCTCCACGCCGCGGGCGAGTTCGAGGGCCGAGCGGCAATCGGGCTGGCTCGCGGCGCCCGCGCCCGCCGCGTAGCCGGGTTTGCCCGTGACCACGGCTGTGAAGCGGCCGGGCAGCGGCTTCCCGAGCCGGTCGAGGATGCTCTCGTGCGTGCGGCGGCCCGCCACCAGCGCGTGGCCCATCGTCAGCCGCTTGAACCGGGCGAGGTCCACCGGGAGGTGCCACGGCAGGGCGTTGCCCCGCCCGATCACGTCGTTCTCGTCCGCCGCCACGATCAGGGAGGTCCTCACGGCGACACCGGGATGCGCAGGCCGCCGTGCGGCTCGTAGTCGGCCAGGTCGAAGTGCTCGGCCCGGAAGTCGTGGATGTCGGTGACGGCGCGCCCCGCGTCGTTGAGCACCACGGTGGGCAGCCTCCGCGACTCGCGCCCGATGATCGTCTTCGCCTGGTCGAGCTGGTCCTCGTAGACGTGCGCGTCCGAGATGGTGTGGTAGTAGACACCCGCCGGGACGCCCGTCAGGTGTTCGAGCATGAGGGTCAGCGCGGCGTACTGGATCATGTTCGAGGGGACCCCGACCGGGACGTCGCCGGAGCGCTGGAACATGTGCAGGTGCAGGCGGCCGTTGAGCACGCGCACGTGCACCCAGCCGTGGCAGGGCGCGATCGTGGTGCGCGGGCGCTTGCCCGCGCCGCGGACCTGGTACTGCGGGATCCACGGGCTGACGAAGTGCGTCCTGACGTCCGGCAGCTCCCGGATCTGCTCCACCAGGTGGGCGAACTGGTCGAACGGCCCCGATTCCAGGGTGGGGAAGTCGTGGAAGGCACCGCCGTAGGAACCCGGACCGATGCTGCCGGGCGGGAGGCCCCGGGACGACGTCTTCGCCGGGGTCGCCCAATCCCCCCACCAGTCGCAGCCGAATTCCTCGAATTCGTCGAGGGTGGTCGCACCGTTGATGAAGGCGCAGAGTTCACCGATCGGCTTGCGCCAGAAAGAGCGCACGCTCCGCTCGGTGATCATCGGGAAACCATTGCCCAACTCGAAGCGCATCGCCTGCTGCATCAGGGTCAACGCCGGGGGGCCCTGTTTCGTGGGGACCTTTTCGCCCTCGTTCACGATCCTGGCCAGGATCGTCCGGTACTGCTCGTCTGGGTCACGTCGTTCGAACGGCGTGTACTCCATGTTTACCTCCATGTCAACGAGCAGCATCCTACCCCGCGCTCGGGCGCCCTATACGTATCGGCCGCCTTGGCCGCCCAGGTACCCGAATCCCGCTGTCAGGTCCCGGTAGTAACGGCGGTAATGCTCCGAAGGCGGGTAGGGGGAAAGGCGATGACACCGATGTCGGCGTCGGGCAGGCGACCGCGTTCCGCGACGCTCACCCGAATGCCACTCGCCCCTCGACCGGTTCGGTCGGGGTCACGCGCGGAGCTGATCAGACGCGCGCGCCGGGAGACCGGGACGGGCGGTGGTTGCGCAGGCGCAGGCTGTTGGAGACCACGAGCACCGACGACAGGGACATGGCGGCGCCCGCGATGAGGGGGTTCAGGAGGCCGAGGGCGGCCAGGGGGATGGCGGCGACGTTGTAGCCGAAGGCCCAGGCGAGGTTGCCGCGGATGGTGGTGAGGGTGCGGTTGGCCAGGGCGATGGCCTCGGGGACGGCGGTGAGGTCGTCGCGGACGAGGATGACGTCGGCGGCGTGGGTGGCGATGTCGCTGCCGCGGGCCATGGCCAGGCCGAGGTCGGCGGCGGCGAGGGCCGGGCCGTCGTTGATGCCGTCGCCGACCATGGCGACCCGGTGTCCGGCCGCGCGCAGTTCCTGCACGGCGGCGACCTTGTCGGTCGGGCGCACGCCTGCGAGGACCTCGGGGATGCCGACCTCGGCGGCGACGGCGCGGGCGACCACCTCGTTGTCGCCGGTGAGCAGGACGGTGCGGAGCCCGAGGCGGTGCAGGTCGGCCACGGCCGCGGCGGCGGTGGGCTTGACGGTGTCGCGGACCGCGATCCCGCCGGTGACGGCACCTCCCTCGGCGACCAGGACGGCGGTGGCGGGGCCGGTGGTGTCGAGCCACCGGTGGGCGGCGGGTGGGATGGCGATGCCGGATTCGGACATGAGCGCGGCGGTGCCGACCGTGATCCGCACACCGTCCACGACCCCGCGGGCCCCGGCGCCGACCAGCGCCTCGAACCCGGTCACGGCGGCGGGTGCGTCGCCAGCCGCGGCGGTGATCGCCGCGGCGATCGGGTGTTCCGAGGCCGCTTCCACCGCGCCCGCCCGGCGCAGGACGTCCGCCTCGGGTGCTCCGGTGAAGGACGCGGTGTCGACGACGGCCATGCGGCCGGTGGTCACGGTCCCCGTCTTGTCGAGGACCACGGTGTCGACCATGCGGGTCGCCTCCAGCGCGTCCGGGCCCTTGATCAGGATGCCCGACTGGGCGGCCCTGGCCACGCCGACCACCAGGGCCGTCGGCGTCGCCAGCCCCAGCGCGCACGGGCAGGCGATGATCAGCACCGACACCGCCGCGGTGAACGCCTCGCGCGCGCCGTGGCCGGTGGCCAGCCACCCGAGCAGGGTGGTCAGCGCCACGACCAGCACGACCGGGACGAACACCGCGCACACCCGGTCGACCAGGCGCTGCACCGACGCCTTGCGCTGGGCCGCTTCCTCGACCAGGGCGCTCATCTGGGCGAGCTGGGTGTGGGCGCCGACGCCGGTGGCGCGGACCACGAGCCGCCCGGTCGTGTTGACCGTCGCCCCCACCACCCGGTCCCCCGGGGTGACCTCGGCGGGGACGGACTCGCCGGTGACCGCGCTCGCGTCGACCGCCGAGCAGCCGTCGACGACCTCGCCGTCCACCGGGATGCCCTCGCCGGGCCGGACCACCACGACGTCGCCGACCCGCAGCTCGGCGGCGGGCACGACGTGTTCGACGCCGTCGCGGAGCACGCGGGCGTCCTTGACCGCCAGTCCGGCCAGGGCGGTGAGCAGGTCGACCGCGCTGCGCCGGGACCGGTTCTCGAAGTAGCGCCCGGCCAGCAGGAAGGTGGTGACCCCGGCCGCGACGTCCAGGTAGACCGCGTCGGCCCCCGCGGCGGTGGTGCCGAAGCCCAGCCAGTGGCCGGGGGCGGAGCTGCCCGCGACCGACGACCACGCGGCCCAGCCGAAGGAAGCCAGCACGCCCAGGGAGACCAGGGTGTCCATACTGGACGACCCGTGCCGCAGGTTGCGCAGCGCCGCGCGGTGGAAGGGCCAGGCGGAGTAGGCGACCACGGGCAGCGCCAGCAGCACGCACAGGGCTTCCCAGCCGGGGAAGCGCAGGCCCGGCACCAGGGCGAGGGTGATCGACAGGTTGCCCAGCGGGATCGCCAGGAGCGCGGCCACGAGCAGCCTGCGCCGCAGGTCGGTGATCGCGGTGGTGTGCGCGGCGCGGTCGTCCTCGGCCCTGGGGCGGACCCTGGCGTCGTAGCCCGCCTCGCGGATGGTGTCGATGACGTCGTCGTCGCCGAGGCCCGGCGGCAGGTGGACGACGGCGCGCTCGGTGGCGTAGTTGACCGAGGCGCGGACCCCGGCGAGCTTGTTGAGCTTGCGCTCGACGCGGGAGGCGCACGCGGCGCAGGTCATGCCGGACACGGCCAGTTCGACCGGTGCGCTGGTCGGTGCTGAGGTCATCGTCTGCTTCCCGGAGCTGGTCAGTGCCGTCGCCCGGCGAGGTCGGCGAGCATGGCGTTGTAGGCGTCGAGCCGGTCGTCGCGGCCCGCGTCGAGGTGGCGGTCGGTGCGGGTGGCCTCGCGCCGGTCGGCCGCGGCCCACTGGCGCAGCAGCGCGATGACGACCACCAGCATCGGGATCTCCCCCGCGGCCCAGGCGATGCCGCCGCCGAGGCGCTGGTCGGCGAGCAGGTCGGGCACCCACGGCAGGGACAGGTACCGGTAGTACGTCTCGGCGATCACCGTCCGGGAGTTCATCAGGATGACGCCGAAGAACGCGTGGAACGGCATGACCGCGAACAGCATCCCGAGCCTGGCCAGGTGCGGCAGCGGGCGCGGGGGCCGGTCGACGCCGATGACGAGCCAGAAGAACACGCAGCCGGACAGCAGGAAGTGCAGGTTCATCACCTGGTGCGCCCAGTGGTACGGCATGGCCGCGCCGAACAGGTCCGAGAAGTACAGCAGGTAGTAGGACGCGACGAACACCACCGAGGCGACGGCCGGGTGCGCGACCAGCCGCGCGGCCCTGGAGTGGGTCAGGGCGACCAGCCAGGCGCGCGGACCGGGTGGGAGGGTGCGCAGGGCCAGGGTGATCGGTCCACCCAGGACCAGGAGGACGGGGCCGAACATGTTCAGCGACATGTGGGCGACCATGTGCAGGCTGAACGTCCCCGGCGCGTACCTGCCGAGACCGGAGCAGGTCGCCAGGACGACCACCGCGCACCCGGCCAGCCACGCGGCGGTCCGGCCGGGAGCCCAGTGGTGCCCCCGGCGGCGCAGTACCCGCACCCCGGCGAGGTAGGCGCAGGCCAGCAGCACCGCGCCGAGACCGAGCAGCAGGTCCGGGCGCACGCCGGACAGCAGGCCCGCCGCGGTCGGGGGCGCGGTCAGCTCGTAGCCCAGGATCGTCTCGTGCACGGAGGCGGACCGGCCGGTGAACGCGGGCGGCACCAGGTGGCCGAGGCCGATCGAGGCGCCCAGGGCCACGCCGAGCGCGACCAGTTCCACGGCGAGGGGCCACCGGGAACCGAGCAGGCGGCGCCCGGCGACGACGAGGGCGCACACGGCGACCTTGAGCAGCAGCAGAATCGCGTAACCGGAGAACTGCCCACGGGAGAGGACGAGGCCGGGCACCGCTCCGCTGAGGACCAGCACCACCAGGCACACCGCGGTCAGCCGGTGGTAGCGGCGCACCACCTGCCCGCGGTCCGCGGAACCCCGGCGCCGCAGGTGCGAGCGCAGCGCGACGAGTGACCCGACCCACACCGAGGCGGCCGGGATGTGCCAGGCCATCGCGTCGGTCGCCAGGTCGTGCCAGGCGCCGACGGACACGTGCCCGACCACCACCGGCGGCAGCAGCCCCACCAGCGCGAGCCCGAACCACAGGACGGTCGTCGACCAGGTCAGCGTCGTCCTGACCCCCACCGCCACGACCGCGGCGACGGCGGCCACGCCCAGCCACGCCTTCGGCTCCTCGGTGGCGGCCACGAGCGCCGCCAGGTTGCGCCACACCACCCCCGGGGTCTGCCCGGTGGCGTCGGCGGCCGAGAGCGGCACCGCCCCGAGCGCGGCGAGCAGCCACACCGGGGCCGCCGCGGCGGCGATCCGCGTCGCCCCGAAGGCGTCGGCGGTCAGCACCGCCCCGCGGCGCGCGGGCACGACGAACGCCGCGAAGGCCAGTGCCCCCACCACGACCACACCGGCCGCGTCGGCGACGAACCGCAGCACCCCGAACAGCAGCGCCGCGGGCAAGCCCGGGTCGCTGTCGCCCAGCAGCGCGTACACGTCACCGGCCGCGAGCACCACCGCCGCACTCAGCACCGCACCAGCGCAGGCCGAAGCGACGACGGCCTTGTCCACCCTCACACCCACATGAGTCGCCCGGAAAGGGTGAATGGTTCCCGGAACTACTCCGGATCTCATCCGACTCACTCGGTGAGACCCCCACCCCTATCGAAGGTGACCCACTCCCATGCCGAGCAAGACCCGCAATCCGGTGACCGCGCGCCGCGGCGTGTCCCTGAACGTGATCCTGACCGCCATCGTCGTCGTGGTCGCCGTCGCGGTGATCGGGATCGTGCTGCTCGCGAACCGCTCCGACGGCAGCGGCGGCGGTTCGAACGAGACCCTGCGCCCCGCGGGGAGCCACACACTGTCCCAGGTGGCCGGTGACAAGGTGACCGTGGTGGAGTTCCTGGACTTCCAGTGCCCCGCGTGCGCCTCGTTCTACGAGAACATCACCAAGAAGCTGGAGCAGGACTACGCGGGGCGGTTCACCTTCGTCCCCCGGAACTTCCCGCTCCAGAGCCACCCGCTCGCCGTCCCCGCCGCCCGCGCCGCCGAGGCCGCGGGCAAGCAGGGCAAGTACGCGCAGATGTACCACGCCCTCTACGACGGGTACGCGTCCTGGGCGCTGACCGAGGACGGCAAGTCCACCAGCGACGACCTCCCCCGGGCCACCGCGAGGTTCGAGGAGTTCGCCACCGCGGCCGGGCTCGACCTGGACCGGTTCCGCGCGGACGCGGCCTCCCCGGAGGTGCAGGCGATCATCGACCAGGGCGTCGCCGACGGCACGAAGCTCGGTGTGGACAGCACGCCCACGTTCTTCATCAACGGCGAGAAGTTCGACCCGCAGGGCAGCACCGCAGGCGAGGTCGACCGGGAGCTGCGCGCGGCGATCGATGCAAGGCTCGCCGGATGAGCCGCGCGCTGGCCTGGCTGTACGCGATCGGCGGCGGCCTCGGCCTCGCCGCGGCCATCGCGCTGACGCTGGAGAAGATCGCCAAGCTCGGCGACCCCACCTACGTGCCGATCTGCTCGCTGAACCCGATCATCTCCTGCGGTTCGGTGATGGACAGCGCCCAGGCCGGGGCGTTCGGCTTCCCCAACCCGCTCATCGGCATCGCCGCCTTCGCCGTCGTCGTCACCACCGGGGTGGCGGGGCTCGCGGGGTTCGACCCGCCGCGCTGGTACCGGATCGGGCTCGCGGTGGGCACCACGTTCGGCGTGGTGTTCGTGCACTGGCTCATCGCCGCGAGCCTGTACGACATCCACGCGCTGTGCCCGTACTGCATGGTCGTGTGGGTCGTGATGATCCCGCTGTTCTGGTACACCGCCCTCGACACCTGGCCCGCGCTGGCACCGCTGCGCAAGGTCCACAGCGCGGTGCTGGCGCTGTGGTACGTGGTGATCGTGATCCTCGTGCTGATCGCCTTCTGGGACTACTGGACCAGCCTGTTCCGGTGATCCACCGACGCCGTCGCCAGGGCGTCCGCCAGGCGCAGGCGGTGTTCGGCCGGTGGTTCGAGCAGCGGGAGGCGCACCGCCGCGTGCGGGATGATCCCCAGGTCGGCCAGCGCTGCCTTGGCCGTGGCGGCTCCCGGGGAGGCCCGCATGACGGCGTCGGTCAGCGGGAGCAGGGAGACCTGGATCGCCCGGGCCGTGTCCAGGTCGCCGCCGCGGACGGCTCGGATCAGCTCGGCGTTGCGGTCGGCGGCGATGTTGCCCACGACGCTGACCACGCCGGTGGCGCCGCACGCCAGGTGGGGCAGGTTGAGTTCGTCGATGCCGCAGTAGTAGGCCAGGGAGGTGCCCGCCATGACGGACACCGCTTCGGACAGGTCGCCCTTGGCGTCCTTGACCGCTCGGATGCGGGGGTGGCGGGCGAGTTCGACCAGCGTGGCGGCGTCCATGGCGGTGCCCGTGCGCGCGGGCACGTCGTAGAGCATCACGGGCAGCTCGGTGGCGTCGGCCACCGCCAGGCAGTGCGCCACCACCCCGGCCTGGGTCGGCCTGGAGTAGTAGGGGCAGACGAGCAGCAGGGCGTCGGCTCCGGCGGCCTCGGCCTGGCGGGCCCGGTGGGTGCTGGTGGCGGTGTTGTTGGTGCCGACGCCCGCGATCACCCTGGCCCGACCCCCCGCCCTGGCCGCCACGGCGCGGATCAGGTCGGTTGTCTCGGCGTCGGTCAGGGTGGGCGCCTCGCCGATGGTCCCGCCGACGACGATGCCGTCGCACCCCGTGCCCAGCAGGTGGTCGACGAGGTCGGCGAGCCCGGGTTCGCTGATCGCGCCGTCGGGTCGCATGGGGGTCACCATGGCGACCAGGTTGGTGCCGAAGAGCAGTTCGGCCGGGTGCTGCGCAGTGGTCATGGGGCGATCGTGCCCGCACCGACACCCACGCTCCAGCGATGCTTCCTCACCGGTATTGCGTAGTGTGGCTTCATGATCGAGGTCGGGGCGTTGCGGGCGTTGCGATCGGTGGCCACCCTCGGGACGCTGGCGCGGGCGGCCGACGAACTGGGGTTCACCGCCTCGGCGGTGTCGCAGCAGATCAAGAGGCTGGAGCAGCAGGTCGGGGTGCCCGTGCTGGCCCCGGCCGGTCGCGGGGTCGTGCTCACCCCGGCCGGGCGGGCCATCGTCGAGGCGACACCGGAGGTGTTCCAGGCGCTGGAGCGCTGCGCCGAGGCGGGCCGGTCGGTCGCGGGGGGCGCGGCGCGCGGCAGCCTCCGGGTGGTCGCCTTCTCGACGGCCGTCCGCGGGCTGCTCGCGCCGATCGTCCCCCGGCTCTCGGCGCGCTGCCCGGACCTGCGCGTGCACGTCACCGAGCAGGACCCCGACCAGGCCCTGCGCGGTGTCGACGCCGGGACCGCCGACCTGGCCCTGGTGCACGACGCGGACGGCCTGCCCGCCCCGCTGCCCGCGTCCCTGACCCGGCGCCACGTCCACACCGACGTCGGCGACGTCGTGATGGGGCGGGAGCACCCGCTCGCGCGGCTCGACCGGCCGCTGACCAGCGCCGACCTGGCTGGCCACCCGTGGGTGACCAGCCCGCCCGGCACGGTGTGCCACCAGTGGTTCCGGCGGCTGTTCGCGGACGCGCCCGACGACCCCGACGTGCGCCACCTGGTCGACGACTTCTCCACCCAGCTGTCGCTGGTCTCCGCCGACCGGGTCATCGCCCTGGTCCCCCGCCTCGCCCGCCCGCCGCTGGGGGAAGGGCTCGTGTCCCGGCCGCTGCGGCGACCGCCGAAGCGCGAGGTGCACGCGACCTGGCGGCGCAGCGCGGGTGCCAGCCCGGCGATCCGAGCGGTGCTCGCCGAGCTGGCCCCCCGCGCGCACCCCGAAGGCGTTCCCCGCTGAACGTCCTCAGTGGACACCGGACCGAGCCGGGGGCTCCGGGGCATGGAGGCCCCCCGGGCCGGTGTGCCGTGTCCTGTTCGGAGACCGGGATTTTGTCGTGGATACCCGGGTGGTGCGATCTGCTCAGCCGTGCCGTTGTTTCACAAGCGCCGAGAGTTTGGGGGCGTGCCCGGGTGGGTGGATCTGCTTGGGTGGGGCCCCTACGCCGATCATGCGCCCAGTGTGACCGAGTGGGGCTGAAGAGATGCCCCACAGCCCGAGCAGGCTTGCACATGATCGGCATCCCCACCCAAGCAGATCCACCCACCCGGGCATTTCCGTAGCCGGGCCGGCGGTTGCCTGGGTGGCTGGCTTTCGCTGCGCCCGGTGCGGTTCGGCGTGGCGGGCCGCCAGGCAGGCGGCTGGTCGTGGCTGCGCCGGTGGGGTTCGGCCTGGTCTGCCGCCGGTTTGTCGGGTGGTCGGCAGGTTTGCGGACAGGGCTAGTCCGATCCGGTGATGACCTGGGGTGCGACCTTCAGGTCCTCCTCGTGCCCCTCGACCACGGTGTACTTGCGCTGGTGCTCCCTGTCGGACTCACCGGCTGGCCTGACCCCACCCACGGCACCCATCGGAGTGGCGCCCGGCGTGCCGCCACCGGCCCCGGGAGCCCGCACCGGCTGCTGCCTGCTCTCCTGGCGAGCGGCAGTGGTGTCGCGCCCGGCGCCGACGCGGGCACCGGGGACGGGGGCCGAACCGTTGGCGCCGAGGGGGATGCCGCCGCTGAGGGCGGTGGTGGGCACCCCGGACCCGCCGGTGGACATCCCTGCCCCGCCGGTGTGGGCGGTCAGGCCGGAGGTGGTCGGGATGCCGCTGTGGGACGGCGGGACCAGGCCCGACAGCCGGGTGGTGGAGTCCGGCGCGGCGCCCAGGCCGCTCGGCATGGCCACCCGGCTCGGCGCGGGCGCGTCGATCGGGGTGGACGAGCCGCCCGGTGCGGACGACCCGCTCGGCGCGGTCACACCCCCGAACGAGGGCGCACCGCCACCGGACGACGACGTCTTCTGGGCCGCGGACGCGTTGCTGCCCGCGGTGTTCCCGGACCCCGCCGCCTCCTCCACGGCGTCGGCGGCGCTCGCGGCTCCGCCTCCCCCCTGCTGACCGCCGCCGACCGCCGCCTGGTTCTCGGCGCTCACGCTCTGCTGGCCGATGCCCGACAGCGCCTGCTCGATCATCTGCACCACGGCCATGCCGCCCTGCACCAGCTTCATCAGGTTGTCCCCGCTGGCCACCAGCGCCGCCAGCTTCGCGGCGATGCGCAGCGCGTACTCCACCGCGATCCCCACGCACGGCGGGATGGCCTCGACGACGCTCTGGCCGAAGGTCTCCCCGGCCCTGGCGATGGCCTGGGTCAGGATTGGGACGATCTGCGCGACGGCCTCGGCGATCAGCTCGGTGACCTCGGCGATGGCCTGGGCCACGACCTGGCCCGCGCCGATGATCGCGCTGCCCACCCCGGTACTCGCCTGGCCGAGACCGGCGATGCCGTCGGCGTGCTGGTTCGCGGCCTGCCGGTACTCGTCGGCGGCCGCCCCGGTCCAGCCCGCGGTCTGGGTCGTGGCCGACTGCCGGTACTCCTCTGCCACGCCGCCGATGCTCTGCCCGGCGTCGCCGAAGTCCCGCGAGCCGGAGGAGACCGAGCTGCCGTTGCCGCCCTGGAGCTGGGTCAGGCCCTCGCCGAGGAACGACACGAGCGGCATGAACCAGCCCAGGCCCGCCGCGGCGAGGCCGCCCAGCGGGTTGAACGCCGTCTCCAGCAGGCCCAGGGGGGCGCCCGGCACGCCGAGGCCGGGGGCGACCCACCCCTTGGCGCGCACGGCGGCGTCGGTCGCCTGCAGCTCGGTGACCATCCGGGCGGTGTCGGTGTCGGGCATCAGGGGTACTCCCGGGTCAGCGCGGAGGAGTTGTCCTCGTCGGTGTACTGGTAGTCGGCCGCGGTGCGGGTGATCCCGGCGCCCACCTCGGCGGCCGAGGACGAGGCGCTGGTGATGGTGTTGGCGGTCTGGGTCATGGCGCCCTGCAGGCCGGTGGCGAGGAACTGGGCGAACAGGCCGAGGGCGAGGTCGGCCAGGCCGCTGGGCAGCCCGCCGCCGATGGCCGAGAGGCGGTCGGCGACGTCGTCGACGCTGCGGGCGTGCCCGTGCAGCCGGTCGGCGTGGACGTCGAACTGGGTCATCGGGCTCTCGGTCATCGGGTGATCTCCGGCGGGTTGGCGAAGTAGTCGTCGTCGTCGCGGTCGCCGGTCGGGCGCGCACCGGCGGGCAGGTGCTGCTTGATGACCTCCAGCGCGGGGCCCTCGCCGAAGCACTCCTCGGAGATCCGGGCGATCTGCGCACTGGCCGCGTGCCGCGCCTTGCGCGTGGTGTCGAGGATCAGCCGCGCCAGCTCGTCGGATTCGAGCGTGCGGGCCGAAGGGGTGAGGGTGAGGTCCTCCAGGACGCCGCCTGCGCCGACCCTCACCCGGACCTCACCGCGGGGCGAGGCCGCCGTGGCGCCGACCCGGCGCAGGCGCGCGTCGGCCTCCTCGGCGCGCGCGGCCACCTCGGTCAGGCGCTTGTCGTACTGCGCGAGCCACTCTTCAGGACCCATCGTCTTCCCTTCCGGCGATCGTGGCACAGGCGGTGAGCGCGAGGCCCAGGTCGCTGTGCCGCAACGAGTTGACGCTGCTCCACCCGTCCTCGGCGCGGTCGATCCGCACCCGGCCGCGTGGTCCGTCCAACCAGGACAGTTCGGTTCCGGCCCTGGCGGCGACGGGCAGCGGGACGCGGCGGTTCGCGCCGAGCTGGCCCGCGCCGGTCAGCTCGGGCAGCAGCAGGCCGAGTTCGTCGAGCGCGGCGGGGTCGGAGCCGTCCGGCGGGACCGTGATCGGCATGGTCACCGCGGCCTCCACCTCGGGCACGAGCCGCAGCAGCTCCTCGGCCAGGGTGTTCTGCGCGACCCGCCGGATGCGCACCCCGTTCGTCGCCGGGTCGCCGGTGAACCGCTGGGTGCAGATCAGCGCCCAGGACCGGTAGACCACGCCGAGGACGCCGACCGCCCCGTCCGGGCCCGCCAGCACCAGGTCGACCGTGCCCCGGTACCGGCGCAGCGCGGTGACCACCTCGGCCGCGATGCCGAGCGGACCGCGCTCCCCCGCCAGCCCGCGCGAGCGCAGGGTCACCCCGGCACCTGCCAGCAGCACGTCCCGCTCACCGGGGATCCGGCCGAACTCCGGCACCCGCAGCGGGAACGGGAACCGCGCACCGGCGTGCGTGGCGAGCAGGTCCAGTTCCACGAGCCCGAAGTCCACCCCGGGGGCCGCGACGCGGGTCGGGGCGCTCACCTGCCCGTCTCCCGGCCGGTGAACCGCCAGGCGATCTCCCGCTCGTCGTCCTGGTAGCGGCCCACGGTCTCGTTCAGGGCCCGGTGGTAGCCCGCCAGCTCGCCGTCGGCGGCGCTGACCTCGCCTGCCAGCCCGGTGGGCCCGGCCGCCTCGCGCAGCCGCGCCGCCAGGTGCAGCGCGGGCGGCGAGGTGCCCAGCAGCGGCCTGCGCTCGGCCAGCCGCCCGGCCGAGGCCACCAGGCCGCCGGTCTGGTCGCCGATGTCGACCAGTGACCTGACC
>NZ_JAJCXD010000057.1:0-115518 GCF_021056305.1 Actinokineospora sp. PR83 | reverse complement strand
CGGGCGAGGCGGGCACGGCCGGGCGAGGCGGGCACGGCCGGGCGCCGCCGTGTCAGCGGGCGGGGTGGGCCCGGGTGGCGAGGTGGGCCGCGATCCGGTGCGCGGCGGCGTCACCCGTGGCCACGCACGCGGGGATGCCCACGCCGTGCAGGGTTGCGCCTGCCACGGCGAGGTCGGGGTGGTGGGAGACCGCGCGTTCGATCTCCTCGACCAGTGCGGTGTGCCCGACCGCGTACTGCGGCAGCCCGCCGCCCCAGCGGGTCACCGCGGCGTCGACCGGTGGGGCGGTGACCCCGGTCAGCTCCACGAGGTCGGCGCGCACCAGCCGGACCAGTTCGTCGTCGTCGTTGTGCAGGGCGCCGGGGTCGCCGTGCCTGCCCACGGACCCGCGCACCACCACGACGTCGCGGTCGGCCAGGTGTGGCCACTTGGTCGCGGAGAAGGTGAAGGCCTTCACCGCGAACCGGGTGCCGTCGAGCCGTCGTTCGCCCGCGCCGAGCAGGACCCCGGAGGTACCGGGCAGTTCGGCACCCCCGGGCAGCGCCAGGGCGACCACGGCCATCGAGGCGACCTCGACCCGCCCGTAGGCGGCGGACGCGGCGGGCACCGGCTCGGCGAGCAGGCGACGCGCGGCGGGTGCGGGCACGGCCAGCACGACCGCGTCCACGTCGAGCACCGGGTCCTCGGGGGCGTGCGCCGGGGTCGCCGCGCCCAGGTGCAGCCGCCACCCGTGCTCGCGGCGTTCGAGCGCGCGCACCGGGACGCCCAGCCGCAGGTCGGCCGCGGCGGAGTCGACGAGCCGGTCGACGAGGGTGCCCAGGCCGGTGGCGACAGTGCCGAAGACCGGTCCCCCGGTCGGCACCGGGGTGGCGGTGGCAGCGGCGGCGGTCAACGACGGGGCGCCGTCGTCGAGGGCCTCGGCCAGGCCCGGCATGGTGGCGCGCAGGCCGAGGCCGTCCACGCTGCCCGCGTAGACACCG
Source organism: Actinokineospora sp. PR83 (assembly GCF_021056305.1). NCBI lineage: Bacteria > Bacillati > Actinomycetota > Actinomycetes > Pseudonocardiales > Pseudonocardiaceae > Actinokineospora > Actinokineospora sp. PR83. The sequence goes on along the minus strand of NZ_JAJCXD010000057.1, from coordinate 114,538 downwards.
CCGAGCAGCGGGTCGACCAGCCGGTCCGGCAGTTCGTCGCCGAAGCGGTCGCGCAGCAGGGCGCCGAGGGCGGCGTCGCCGTCCCAGTCGATCGGTGGCAGGCCGGGTTCGGCGGCGACGCGCCGCGCGCCCTCGTCGGTGAGCAGGTCGGTGACGGCGTCGGCGGCCGTGGGCACACCCATCACCGTGCGGCCGGGGATCAGCCTGGTGACCCCGCCCGCGCGGACGGTGGAGCGCGCCTTGGCCGGGTGCACGACCTGGTCGGCGAGGCCCAGTTCGGTGAGCAGGTCGGTGACCTCCGGCCTGCGCGCCAGGTAGGCCTCCGCGCCCACGTCGTACCGCACCCCGCCCACCTCGGCGGTGCGCAGCTTGCCGCCCACCCGGTCGCCCTGCTCGACGACGACGACCTCGGCGGCCGGGCCGAGCAGGGTGCGCAGCCGGTGCGCGGCGGTGAGCCCGGAGATCCCGGCCCCCACCACGGCGACCCGCGGCGCGCGCCCCGGTTCGCCGGTCGCGCCACCGGGCCCGCCGCGACGGCCGGTCATCAGGTCACTTCCCGGGGGTGAGGGTGTGCAGGTAGGTGACGAGGCGGGTGAGGACGTCCGGGTCGGTGTCCGGGAGGACCCCGTGCCCGAGGTTGAAGACGTGGCCCGCGGCCGCCCGGCCCTCGTCCACGATGCGGGTCGCCTCGCGCCGGACGACGTCGTCGCCCGCGAAGAGGGTGGCCGGGTCGAGGTTGCCCTGCACGACCACGCCGCCCCGGCCGGTCTCGGCCTCGACGCGGCGGGCGGCCTCGTCCAGCGGGGTGCGCCAGTCGACGCCGACGACGTCGGCGCCCGCCTCCCGCATGGCACCGAGCAGGGCGCCGGTGCCGACGCCGAAGTGGGTGCGCGGCACGCCCGCGTCCGCGAGCCCGCCGAGGACCTTGGCCGAGTGCGGCAGCACGTACTCGCGGTAGTCGCGCGGGGACAGCGCCCCGGCCCACGAGTCGAAGAGCTGCACGGCGTCCACCCCGGCGGCCACCTGCGCGCGCAGGAACGTCAGCGCGATGTCGGCGAGCCGGTCGAGCAGCGCGTGCCAGGTCCCGGGGTCGGCGTACATGAGCGCCTTGGTCCGCTCGTGGTTGCGGCTCGGGCCGCCCTCGACCAGGTAGGAGGCCAGGGTGAACGGCGCCCCGGCGAACCCGATCAGCGGCGTCTGCCCCAGCGCGGCGACCAGCAGCCGCACCGCCTCGGCCACCGGTTCGACCTGCCCGGCGTCCAGCTCGGGCAACCCGGCGACGTCGGCGGCCGAGCGGATCGGCTGCGCCACCACCGGCCCGGTGCCCGCCACGATGTCCAGGTCCACCCCGGCCGCGACCAGGGGCACCACGATGTCGCTGAACAGGATCGCCGCGTCCACATCGTGCCTGCGCACGGGTTGCAGCGTGATCTCCCGGACCATCTCCGGGTCGAAGCAGGCGGCCAGCATCCCGGTCCCGGCCCGCAGCTCCCGGTACTCCGGCAGCGACCGCCCCGCCTGGCGCATGAACCACACCGGCACCCGCCGGGGCACACCCCCACGAGCGGCCACCAGGAATGGAGCGTCCACGAGTTCCCGGCGAGCGGCAGCGGGCGCCGTGGCCGGGTGAATGAGTTCAGTCATCGCCTCCCCATCGTCCCACGCCCACCCGCACCGCACTCCGCGGAGCCCCCCGGCACCAGCGGCACCACCCCAGGCCACCGGGGGCTGCCCGCCGCCGGGAAGCCGAACTTGCGCAGCCCCCGCCGGCATTCGACCGTGCACGACGAGGGAGACCGTTACTCCTGTGACAAAGGGGACAGATGGTGCACAGTCGTACTGACGGTGGTGGAAACGGGCCAGGGGTGCTCGGCGCGGCGTACGGGCTCACCGACTCGGGTGGTCCTACAGTTACCAGTCGTGACCGGAACGTCGACTGCGCCTGAGTTGTTCGTCCAGGCTGTCGAGGCGCTGAAGTCATTGCGGCCTCGGGCCGAACTGACACTGGCCGAGGTGCGGCCCCCGCAGCGGCTGGCACCGTACGCGTTCGCCCTGACCGCCGAGGCGACCGGCCCCGCCGACGTGCACGCCACCGGCAGGCTCATCCTCCTGCACGACCCCGACGGCCAGGAGACCTGGGACGGGGTGCTGCGGTTGGTCGCCTACGTCCGCGCCGAACTGGACGCCGAACTCGCCGACGACCCCCTGCTGCCCAACGTCGGCTGGTCCTGGCTCACCGACGCCCTGGCAGCCGCCGAGGCGGACTTCACCGCCCTGGGCGGAACGGTCACCGACACCTCCTCGGCCCGCTTCGGCGACATAGCGGGCCCCGCCCGCACCGACGACCTGGAACTGCGCGCCTCCTGGACCCCCCGGAGCCCCGACCTGGCCCCGCACGGCGAGGCCTTCTGCGACCTGATGGCCAGCGTGGTCGGCCTCCCCCCGGTCGGCGTCACCCTCTTCAGCCAACGCCACGGCGACTGACCACCACCTCCCAGGGCGGCCACCCCCTCGAAATCGCCTGCCCGGCGAGCCACCCCTGAACCCGGCGGCCCGCCCACCAGCCACCGCGAAACCCCACCGGCGCAGCAACAACCGACCACCCCGAAAACCGCAGGCCCGGCTACCCAACTGCCCGGGTGGGTGGATGTATTCGGCGGGCAACCACCCTCGCAACCGCCAGCCCGGCGAGCAAATGCCCGGGTGGGTGGATGCGCTCAGCGGACGACCACCCTCGCAACCGGCTGCCCGGCTACCCGACTCCCCGGGTGGGTGGATGCGCTCAGCGAGCGACCACCTCGAAACCGCCGGCCCGGCTATGCAGATGCCCGGCTGGGTGGATGTGTTTGGCCGGGGGGGGCGATCATGTGCAAGCCTGCCTGGGCTGTGGGGCATCCCTTCAGCCCCACTCGGTCACACTGGGCACATGATCGCCGTAGGGGCCCCGGCCAAGCACATTCACCCAGCCGGGCACCCCCACACAAAGACCGGGCATTCCCACCCAGCCGGGCACACCCACCAAGTCGGGCACCCACCGAGCCCCGGCGACCGAGAGCACACGGCCCAAGAGCCGCCCCGGTCACAGACCGGCGAAGTAAGCCCTGGCCGCGGCAACACCCCCACCCGAGGCAAGAGCAGCCATGAGCGCCACCCGCGCCTGACCGGGCCGCAGCCCACCGGCACTGATCGCACCGACCCGCCCGGCCAGATCCACCGCGTCCATCCCCAACACCCCGGGCGGCCCACCCGCAGCAGGCGAAGCCACCTCCCAACCCCCCACCACGTCGAATCCCGCCGAGTGCGCCCGAGACGCCACCACCACCGGGATGTCCCACGACAGCAGTTCCCGGATCGGCATCAGCAGCTCCACCGGCACGTTCCCCCGCCCGGTCCCCTCGACCACCACCCCGAGCGCCCCCGCGTCGGTGACCGCGGTCAGCAGCGAGGTGGGCATCCCCGGGTACGTCTTGACCAGCGCCACGTTCGTCTCCGGCAGGTCGGTGATCACCGGCGGCCGGGGTGGCGCCTTGTCGGTGAGCACGACCCGGCCGCTCGCGATGTGGCCGAGGCGCGGGTGCGGTGCCGAGGTGATCGACGGCGAGCGGGTGGTGTCGGCGAGGTGGGCCCGGCGGGCGGCGTGCAGTTCCCCGTCCAGGCACAGGACCGCGCCGAGGCCGGGGGTGACCGGGTCGGCCGCCGCGGTGAGGGCGGCGGCGAGGTTGATCGGGCCGTCGGTGGCCGGGTCGTCGAGGCAGCGGGTGGCGCCGGTGAACACGACCGCGCCCAGGTCGGCCGCGGGGCCGAGCAGGACGTCGGTGAGGAAGGCCGTCTCCTCGACCGTGTCGAGGCCGTGGGTGACGACCACGCCGTCGTAGCCGTCGTCGAGGAGGGCGCTGCGGGCGCGGCGGGCGAGCAGGAGTTGGGTGCCGGGGCTGGTGTCCCAGGAGGGTTCGGCGCGCACGTCCTCCACCTCGGTGCCCTCGGGGGCGGCGACGCGGGTCAGGAGTTCGGCGCCGTCGGCGATGCGGGGCGGTGAGCTGTGGCGGACCTGGGCGAGGGTGTCGCCGGTGGCCAGCAGGAGGAGGCGGGGCATCAGGTGTTCCCCGCCCCGGGGTGGGGCGGGCGGGCGGTGGTCTCGGACAGGGGGCACCTCCGGGCGACGGGCTGGCACCCCACATATACCCCTGCGGGGTGCCTGCCCGTGGCCTCAGCGGCGCTTGCCCGCCCGCGCCGTGCCGGAGCAGACCTCGCCGACGTCGACCGTCTGGCCCCGGTCGACGTAGACGTCGGCCAGGCCGACGATCCGGCCGCGCTTGTCCGCGCAGGTCAGCTGGTAGGGCTCCTTGGGCCCGTAGGTGGCGGGGATCGGTGAGGAGAACTCCACCCGCGGGGCGGTGTAGTCGTCCGGCGCTGCCGGGTCCGCCTGGTCGTAGTTGACCAGCACCGCCGTGTAGTCCCCGGCGGGCGGGTCGTAGAGCACTGCGTTTTCCGAGGTGGTGCCGCCGCTGGCCGAGGAGGAGACCAGGTTGCCCGCCGCGTCGTAGACGTAGAGGTCCCAGTCGGTGTTCTCGGTGGCCCAGCTCGTGGAGACGGTCATCTTCCCGTTGTCGACCGCGGGCAGGCCGTCCACGTGGAACGGGATGACCTCGGCGGTGGGGTCGTTCGGGAAGTCCTGGTTGCGCGGCGGGACGCCGGGCGGGTTGACCAGGGCGATGGGGGCCTGGGCGGGGCCCTTCGGGTCGCGGCCGTAGCGGCCCGCGACGTAGGGGCGGGTGGACGGGTTGACCGCCCAGCTGAACCGGCCGCCGGTGGAGGCCAGCGACGAGGTCAGCGTGTCGGCGACGTAGAGCGGCGGTCCGACCGTGCCGTCGGGGTTGAGCACCGGCGAGGTGGGGGTCTGGAACGCCTTGCGCAGGGTCAGCCGGTGACCCTTGGGCGCGGAGCCGACGAGCGTGGAGTGCGCGGCGGGGTCGGCGGCGTTGCCCAGCATGTCGAGGAACGCCTGCCGGTTGCCGCCCTTGCCCGCGCCCGCCGCGGGTGCCAGGCCCGCGTACTCGGCGACGACACCGGTCTCGAACGGCGGGTGGAACTCGGTGCTGCCGATCTCGAAGGTGAAGCCGAAGCCGCCGGTGGCGAAGTACGACCAGTCCTCTGTGGAGCCGGTGGTGTCGTAGAGGGCCCAGGACGGCTGGCTGGTGTAGCCGTTGCGGGAGGCCATCCTGTCGCCGAGCGCCTGGTAGACCGGTTCGTCCAGCGGCGGGCGGACGGCGGCGACGCCGGGGACGCGCAGGACCAGGTTCGAGTAGGTGTGCAGGGTGATCAGGTTGGTGACCTGCCGGGTGGAGACGAGCCAGCGGATGTTGCGCGTCTCCGGTTCGGAGAACGGCCCGCTGCCGCGGAAGGTGTCGCTGCTCCAGTTCGCCGAGGCGCCCGCGCCGCCCCAGAAGCCAGCGTAGTTGCGGTTGGGGTCGGTGCCGCGGGTGCGACCGGCGGGGTTGGCCGCGCACACACCGGTACGCAATTGCGCGGGCGAATCGTTGACGTTGCAATTCTTGCGCTTCATCTCGTAGTCGAAGCGGCTGAAGTCGCCCTTGGGCTCGGCCTCGCGGGAGATGGAGAACCCGTCAACGTTGACGACGGGGACGACGACGTTGCGGGTCTTGCCGACGAGGGCCTTGATCGCCCCGCCCGCCTTGTACCCGTTGACCAGTTCGACGGCCCACTCCATCGCGTGCTCGCCCGCGGGCCACTCGCGGGCGTGGTGCACGCCCATGACCACGTTGACCGCCTTGCCGTCGTCCGGCGTGTCGAGGCCGGTGGCGATCTCCAGGCCGATGACGTCGCGGCCCTCCCAACTGGGTTCGGGCAGCGTGAAGGCGCGCACGAGCCGGGGGTTGGCCCGCGCCAGTTCCTTCGCCTCGAACTGGTAGTCGTAGAGGTGGCGGTAGCTCGTGCGACCGGACGGGAGCGCCGACCGGGGCGCCTTGGCCGCGTAGGTCCGGTCCTGCCGGGCGTTGGCCACGGACTTGGCCGAGAGGTCCGCCTGGACGACGCTGCTGCGCAGGCCGCTGTCGGCGAGGGTCTTGCGGTCGGCGTCGTCGGCCAGCACGACCTCGACCCCGGTGGCGTCGGCCTTCTCGGTGACGTCGAGGTCGAGGCCGAGCAGGGTGTCCTTGTCCGCCTTGGTCGGCGTCTGCACCCGCACGACCTGGGCGGTGCTCGGGCCGCCCTGCGGGGTCAGCGCCAGGAAGTCGACGCCGAGCTTCACCGTGCGGGTCGAGCCGCCGTACCGGCAGGCCTGCACCAGCAGCTTCTGCCCCGCGGTGACGAAGCCCTCGGCGAGTTCGACGTCGCGCAGCCCGGCCGATGCGGCCAGCACCGCGCCGCTGACCTGGTCGAACACCGCCAGGTCCCAGTCACCCGCGCCCGCGGCGGCCGCGCTGAGCCGGGCTTGGAGCAGCCCGTCGACGCCGGAGGTCACCTCCCGGCGGTCGACTCCCCGGGTGCCCCGCGGCAGGGGTTCGGCGAAGCAGGAGCGGGCGACCGCCTGGTCGGCCCGCAAGATGTTGTCCGCCGCGGTGGCGGTGGTGGCCGCGACCGTGCTGAGACCGGCGACCAGCGCCAGTCCCGACCCGATCGCGAGGCCCGTTCGCCCGCGTCTGACCGATGCCCTCACTGCGCACTCCCCTCCGGAGCCCCGGGTCCGGTGAGGGCTCCGGAGGGGACGCTGTCACGGGTGCGGGGCCCCCGGGTCCTTACCCGTTGCCAGTTGGCGACCCACTGGGCCGAACGGCCCACGCGGGACAAGGGGGCTCTCTGTGCATCGGTGATGACTCCGGGTTATTAACTTTTGCCAGTTAAGAGTGCGGGCGGGCCACCTCTTCGGCCGAGCGGAGCACACGTAGGACGTTACGCCCTGCAACTTTTTCGCAGTCCGCCTCGCTCCACCCGCGATCCAGCAGCAGGCTGAACAAGGCGGGGTAGGTGCCGACGTCGGCCAGCCCCCGCGGCAGCCTGGCGCAGCCGTCGTAGTCCCCGCCGATGCCCACGTGGTCGATGCCGAGGACCTCGCGGGCGTGCTCCAGGTGCGCCACGACGTCCGCCGAGGTGGCTTCCGGCTCCCTGTCCCGACCGCTCCAGGAGGCGTGGAACCGCTCGCGCGCCGCCAGGTCGGTGTGCTTCTCCCCGGCCGCGGCCATCGCCTCGGCCAGTTCCGCGTCCCAGTCGGCGATGGCGGTGGAGACGAACCTCGGCACGAAGGTGACCATGACCACGCCGCCGTTGCCGGGGACGCGTTCCAGCACGTCATCGGGCACGTTGCGGGGGTGGTCGGTGACCGCCCGGCAGGACGAGTGGCTGAACACGACCGGCGCCGTGGAGACGTCCAGGGCGGCGTGCATGGTGGTGTCGGCGACGTGCGAGAGGTCGACGAGCATCCCCAGGCGGTTCATCTCGGCGACGACCTCCTCCCCGAACTCGGAGAGGCCGCCCGCCCGTGGCTCGTCGGTGGCCGAATCGGCCCAGGAGGTGCTGTCGTTGTGTGTCAACGTCATGTATCGCACACCGAGGCGGTGCAGTGCGCGCAGGGCGCCGAGGGACTCGGCAATGCAGTGCCCGCCCTCAGCACCGAGCAGCGAGGCGATCCGACCGGAGGTGAACGCGGATTCCGCCTGGTCAGCGGTGGTGGCCAGGGCCAGGTGGTCGGGGTGGCGGTCGATCAGCGCGTGCACGATCTCTATCTGCTCCAGCACGGCGGTGACCGCGGCGTGACCTTCGAACTGGGCGGGCACGTACACCGACCAGAACTGGCCGCCCACCTGGCCGCGGCGCAGCTTGACCAGGTCCGTGTGCAGGTCAGGCTGTTCGGCGGTGAGGTCGGTGCCGGTGACGGCCGCCCGGGGATCGGGGCCCGTCCGCTCGCGCAGCGCCCACGGGAGGTCGTTGTGACCGTCGATCAGCGGGGAGCGGGCGAGGAGCGCGCGAACGCGGGCGTCGGCGGAGTTGTGCACTACCGGTGACCCCATTTCATCGAGTGCTGAGTCGGATCCGTTACGTCACCGATCGGAGACTCACCCGATCGTGTGACCGAACGGGCCCTCAGTCACAACCCATTCGGATACTTACCCGATTGATCGTCCCGCTAACCCGCTTGGGCGGCTAGGCTGCCTTCGTCGACACCACTTTCGGTCCAACGGCGGCGCGGCTGTTTGGTCGAAAGTCCCAGTGCCGGTCGGGGGGCAACGACCGACTCCAGGGAGGTAGTGACGTGGCTGCCGTCGGCTTAGGTCAGGCCGTTCGAACCACGCCTGCCGGCTCTTTGCCGGCGAACATGGTCCCGCACCCGCGGGAGGAGCTGTTCTCAGTGCTGGTGGTCGACGACCACCCACTGTTGAGGGAGGCGATAGCTGCTCGGCTCACGCAGATGGGCGCGGGCACAGTGCACGAGGCCGCCACGGTGGCCGAGGCAAGGGCGCGCGCACAGGCCACCGGCCCGTGCGACCTCGCGATCCTGGACCTCGGACTGCCGGACGGCAGCGGGATCGAGCTGGTCACGGAGCTCCGCAGCCACGGTTGGCCGCGGATCGTCGTGCTGGCCTCGTCCGACGACCCGTACGCGGTGCGGTCGGCCTTCCAGGCAGGTGCTCAGGCGTACCTGCTGAAGTCCGCCTCACCGGTCGTGGTGACCGACGGGGTCCGCCGGGTGCTCGAGGGCGGCGTCTACGCCGACCCGAGCGTCGCGCCGGTCCTCGCCACGGGAACCAGGGTCCCGGGCACCGACAACACCCCGCGCGAGCTGTCGGCGCGCGAGGTCGAGGTGCTCCAGCTGGTCGCGGACGGTCAGTCCAACAAGGAGATCGGCGAGGCGCTGAACCTCTCGGCGCTCACGGTGAAGTCTCACCTGTCGCGGATCGGCCGCAAGTTGGGCACCGGCGACCGGGCACAGATGGTCGCGCTCGCGATGCGGGCAGGCGTCATCCGCTAGACAACAGCAGTCGTGTGGCTGGGCTGGGCATGGCCCAGCCACACGACTGCTGCTGATCTGGCAGCCCGCGTACCGCTCCGTCGCCGAACCGACGCCGAATCACAACCGGACACGGCTGTTGATCTGCCCACGGGGACCGGTCGCCGTGCCGTAGGGTGATCGGCCGTGACTACCCCCGCCTCAGGACCGCCCGGGTCCGAACCGCCTGCTCCGGTGCTGCTCACCGAGCCTGCGGAGGGCACCCCCGACGTGGTGGCCGACCTCGACACCCTCGAGCGTGCCGCCCGTCGCATCGCCGCCGGGACCGGCCCCATCGCCGTGGACACCGAGCGCGCCTCCGGCTACCGCTACTCGCAACGCGCCTACCTCGTGCAGGTCCGCCGCGAGGGCGCGGGCACCTTCCTGATCGACCCCGTCGCCGTGGACGACCGGGTCGAACCGCTGGTCGAGGCGCTGGGCACCGATGAGTGGGTGCTGCACGCGGCCTCCCAGGACCTCCCCTGCCTGGCCGACCTGGGCCTGCACCCGGCCAAGCTGTTCGACACCGAGCTGGCGGGCAGGCTCGCAGGCTTCGAGCGGGTCGCCCTGGGCACCCTGGTCGAGCTTCTGCTGGGCTACCACCTGGAGAAGGGCCACGGCGCCGCCGACTGGTCGCGCAGACCGCTGCCGGTCGACTGGCTCAACTACGCCGCCCTGGACGTCGAGCTGCTGGTGCAGCTACGCGACGCGCTGGAGGCCGAGCTGCGCGAGCAGGGCAAGCTGGAGTGGGCGCTGGAGGAGTTCGAGGCGCTGCGCACCGCCCCGCCCGCCCCGCCGCGCAAGGAGCCGTGGCGGCGCACGTCGGGCATCCACAGCGTGCGCACCCAGCGCGGGCTGGCGGGCATCCGGGCGCTGTGGGAGGCCCGCGACACCCTCGCCCGCGAACGCGACATCGCCCCGGGCCGGGTGCTGCCGGACAGCGCGATCATCCAGGCCGCGTCGGTGAACCCGGCCGACGAGTCGGCGCTGCTGCAGCTACCGGTCTTCAAGGGCCGGGCGCAGCGGCGGCAGGTGGGCACCTGGATGCGCGCGCTGCGCGCCGCCGCCGAGCTGCCCAAGTCCGAGCTGCCCGACCCGGCGCCCGCGACCGACGGCCCGCCCCCCGCCAACCGGTGGGCGGACAAGGACCCGGAGGCCGCCGCCCGGCTGTCCGCGGCCCGCACGGCCCTGGGCAAGATCGCCGAGGAGAACCGGCTGCCGGTGGAGAACCTGCTGCAACCGGACCTGCTGCGCCGCACGTGCTGGACCCCGCCCGCCGACCTCGACGTCGAGGCGGTCACCGAGACCCTGCACGCGGGCGGCGCCCGCACCTGGCAGACGAATTTGGTCGCCGAGGCGGTGGCGACGGCACTGCGGGCCACGGCAAGCTGAGGGTGTGGAGCCCACAGTCGAGCTGAGCCCGGAGTTCTTCGCCGACCCGCACCGGTTCTACCGCCGGTGGTCCGAGGACGGCCCGGTCCACCGGGTCCGCTTCCCGGACGGCAGGGTCGGCTGGGTGGTGACCGGCTACGCCGAAGCCCGCGCGGCCCTGGCCGACCCGCGGCTGCGCAAGTCCGGGGCGAACGCCCGGTGGATGGCGTCGGCGCCGGGCGGGCCGCCGATGCCGTCCGGGTCGCCGCGCAACACCCACATGCTCGACGCCGACCCGCCGGACCACACCCGGCTGCGCAGGCTGGTCACCAAGGCGTTCACCGCGGGCGCGGTCGAGGCGCTGCGGCCCAGGATCAGCGAGATCACCGAGGGCCTGCTCGACCGGATGTCCGGTGAGGTGGACCTGCTGCCCGCGTTCGCGCTGCCGCTGCCCATCACGGTCATCGGCGAACTGCTCGGGGTGGCCGAGGCCGACCGCATCGAGTTCCGCAGGCTCACCGACGCCATGGCCCAGGGCCCGACCCCGGAGACCGTGGCGCCGCTGATGACCTTCCTGTCCGCCCTGGTCACCGCCAAGCAGGCGGCCCCGGCCGAGGACATCCTCTCCGCCCTGGTCCGCGCCCGCGACGACGAGGACGGCCTGGACGACCTCGAACTGACCAGGATGGCGTTCCTGCTGCTGTTCGCGGGCCACGAGACCACGGTGAACCTGATCGGCAACGGCGTCCACGCGCTGCTGCGCGCCCCCGACCGGCTCGCCGCCCTGCGCGCCGACCCGGCGCTGGTGCCCGCGGCGGTCGAGGAGTTCCTCCGCCACGACGGCCCGGTCGGCTTCGCCACCCTGCGCTACGCGGGCGAGGCCCTGGAGATCGCCGGGGTCGAGGTCGCCGAGGGCGAGTTCGTCCACGTCGCCCTCACCGCCGCCAACCGCGACCCGGCCCGCTTCCCCGACCCGGACACCCTGGACCTGTCCCGCCCCACGGCGGGGCACCTGGCGTTCGGCCACGGCATCCACCACTGCCTCGGGGCGCCGCTGGCCAGGGTGGAGGGCGAGATCGCGTTCACCGCGCTGCTGACCCGGTTCCCGCGCCTGCGCCTGGCGGACCCGGACTTCACCGCGGAGTGGGCCGAGGGCTTCCGCATCCGCGGTCTGCGGAGCCTGCCGGTCGTCGTGGACTGAGCCGCGGCTGCGGTGTGGGCGCTCAGGACACCGTGGTGATGCGGAACGCCGGGTGCTTGGGGCCCGCGGCGAGCAGTTCGTCCTCGGTGGACCTGTGGGTGAGGCCGTCGAAGAAGGCGCCGGTCTCGAAGGCCCAGCGCTTGAGGTAGGCGCGCAGCAGCGGCGGCTTCACGGCGTCGTCGAGTTCGACCGCGGTGAACTTCTGGACGGTCTTGCCGACGCGCAGTTCGCCCTCGCCCGCGGCGCGGAGGTTGCGGACCCACTGGGTGTGGCCGCGGGGGGCGATGAGGTAGGCGGCGCCCTCGAACCGGAGCAGGTTGACCGGGGTGGAGCGCGGTTCGCCGCTCTTGCGGCCGCGGACGGTCAGGACCCGGGAGCCCCAGACGTTGACGCCGCGCTTGACCAGGAAGGCGACGAGGTCGTCGAAGTGCAGGGCCCGCGCGATCGGGCCGGGGCGCAGGTAGCGGGCCTGGGCGTTCTCGTTCGCCGTGGTCATGGTCGTCTCCTCGTTCCGAAGCGAGAGCACCGCTCTCGGCGTGTTCCCAGTGAATCGCCCGGCCGCCCCGGAGTCAAGAGCAGTGCTCTCATCTGCGAGCAGTGCTCTTGCGTGTCACACTCGACCGCATGACTGCCGGACAGACCGCGCGGGAACGGGCCAGGGCCGAGCTGACGGGTGCGATCAAGGACGAGGCCCGGCGCCAGCTCGCGGTCGACGGCGCGCACCGGCTGTCCCTGCGCGCGGTGGCCAGGGCGCTCGGGATGGCCTCCTCCGCCATCTACCGCTACTTCCCCAGCCGCGACGAGCTGCTGACGGCGCTGATCATCGACGCCTACGACGCGCTCGGCGAGGCCGTGGAGGCGGTGGAACCCGCGGCGGACCCGGCGCTGTGGTGGCACGCGGTGTGCACCGCCGTGCGCGACTGGGCGCTGGCCAACCGGCACGAGTACGCGCTGATCTTCGGCTCCCCCGTGCCCGGCTACCGCGCCCCGCACGACACCGTGGCGCCCGCCGCGCGCATCCCGCTGGCCCTGGTGCGCGTCGCCGAGGCGGCGGACCTGCCCGACGGCGAGCTGCCCGCGGAGCTGCGCGCGCAGGTGGAGCACCTGCTCGGGATGACCGGCTCGACGCTGACCCCGGGGGCGATGGCGCGGGTGATGATCACCTGGACCCAGTTGTTCGGGATGATCGGCTTCGAGCTGTTCGGCCAACTGGTGGGCAGCGCCGACCCGGCCGACGCGTTCTTCGACCACACCGTGCGCGAGATGGCGGCGTTCCTGGGTCTCCGGTCGCCGAATGTGGCCCACGCCATAGGGTCACAGCCGTAGTTACCAACGGGTAACAAGGGCTAGAGTGGGGTTACCAACTGGTAGCCCAATCCCGACTAAGGAGCACCCTCGTGGCCGCACCCGCTGCTGACGCAGCCGCGCGCGCCGTTCGGAACGTGGTCTTCGTCGACGGTGTCCGCACACCGTTCGGCAAGGCAGGCCCGAAGGGCATCTACGCGGAGACCCGTGCCGACGACCTCGTCGTCAAGGTCATCCGTGAACTCCTGCGCAGGCACCCCGAGCTGCCCCCGGAGCGGGTGGACGAGGTCGCCGTCGCCGCGACCACGCAGATCGGCGACCAGGGCCTGACCATCGGCCGCACCGCCGCGCTGCTGTCCGGCCTGCCCAAGACCGTCCCCGGCTACGCCATCGACCGGATGTGCGCGGGCGCGATGACCTCGGTGACCACCCTCGCGGGCGGCATCGCCTTCGGCGCCTACGACATCGCCATCGCGGGCGGCGTCGAGCACATGGGCCGCCACCCGATGGGCGAGGGCGTCGACCCGAACCCGCGGATCGTGGCCGACAAGCTCGTCGACCCGACCGCCCTGGTCATGGGCCAGACCGCGGAGAACGTGCACGACCGCTTCCCGCAGTTGACCAAGGAGCGCTGCGACGCCTACGCCGCGCGCAGCCAGGAGAAGTACGCCGACGCGGTGAAGGCGGGCAAGATCGGCCCCGAGCTGGTCCCCGTCTCCACCCGCTCGGCCGAGCTGGGCTGGGGCCTGGCCACCGAGGACGAGCCGCCGCGGCCGGGCACCACGGTCGAGCAGCTCGCCGCCCTCAAGACCCCGTTCCGCCCGCACGGCCGGGTCACCGCGGGCAACGCCGCGGGCCTCAACGACGGCGCGACCGGCTGCATCCTGGCCGAGGAGGAGACCGCCAAGGAGCTGGGCCTGCCGATCGGCATGCGCCTGGTGGGCTACTCCTTCGTCGGCGTCGAGCCCGAGGTCATGGGCATCGGCCCGGTCCCGGCCACGGAGAAGGCGCTCAAGCGCGCCGGGCTGTCCATCTCCGACATCGGCCTGTTCGAGCTGAACGAGGCGTTCGCCGTGCAGGTGCTGGCGTTCCTCGACCACTTCGGCATCGATGACGACGACCCCAGGGTCAACATGTGGGGCGGCGCCATCGCCTGCGGCCACCCGCTGGCCTCCTCCGGCGTGCGGCTGATGACGCAGCTCTCGCGCCAGTTCGCCGAGCACCCCGAGGTCCGCTACGGCCTGACCTCGATGTGCATCGGCATCGGCATGGGCGGCACCGTGATCTGGGAGAACCCGCACTACACCGGGGGCGACAACTGATGCTGACGCAGGAGCAGGCCGAGAAGGCCTTCCCCGACGAGGTCGTGACCAAGGCCGTCACCCGCGTCGTCAAGGTGCCGGGCCTGGACAAGCCCGTCGCGCTGATCACCATCGACAACGGCTTCGACCACACCCGGCCCTCGACCTTCGGGCCGCAGAGCCTGGTCAGCCTCAACGCCGCGTTCGACGCGGCGGTGGCGGCCGACCCGGCGGCGATCGCGGTCACCGGCAAGCCGTTCATCTTCGCCGTCGGCGCCGACCTGTCCGGCGTGGAGCAGATCGCGGACCGCTCGCTGGCCCTCGACATCGCCCAGACCGGCCACGACGTGTTCCGCCGGTTCACCGAGTCGACGATCCCGACCTTCGCGTTCGTCAATGGCGCGGTCATGGGCGGCGGCCTGGAGCTGGCGCTGTCCTGCCACTACCGCACCCTGTCGGACAACACCGCGGCCATCGCGCTGCCCGAGGTCTTCCTCGGCCTGTTCCCGGGCTGGGGCGGCACGCAGCTCCTGCCGAACCTGATCGGCCCGGACGCGGCCGTGACGGTGATCTTCGAGAACGCGCTGTCGCAGAACCGGATGCTCAAGCCGAAGCAGGCCGCGGAGCTGGGCATCACCGACGTGCTGCTGGGCTCGGCGGACTACCTGGAGCAGTCGCTGCTCTGGCTGGCCGACGTGGTCAACGGCCGAGTCACCCCGGCCCGCCGCGAGATCGACCGCGGCGCGGGCTGGGACGCGGCCGTCGAGCGCGCCAAGGCGATCGTGCACGGCAAGACCAAGGGCGCGTCCCCGGGCGCGCAGAAGGCCCTGGAACTGCTGGAGCTCGCGCGCGGCAACGACTTGGACGCGGGCTACGCGGCCGAGACGCAGGCGCTGGCCGACGTGCTGATGACCGACCCGCTGCGGGCCGGGCTGTACTCGTTCAACCTGGTCCAGAAGCGCGCGCGCAAGCCCGCGGGCGCCCCGGACAAGTCCCTGGCGCGCAAGGTGGGCAAGGTCGGCATCGTCGGCGCGGGCCTGATGGCCTCGCAGATGGCGCTGCTGTTCGCCCGCCAGCTCAAGGTGCCGGTCGTGCTGACCGACATCGACCAGGCCAGGGTCGACAAGGGTGTGTCCTACGTGCACACCGAGATCGACAAGCTCCAGGGCAAGGGCCGCCTGAACCCCGACGCCGCCAACCGCCTCAAGGCGCTGGTGACCGGTTCGCTGGACAAGGCCGCCTTCGCCGACGCCGACTTCGTCATCGAGGCGGTGTTCGAGGAGCTGGGCGTCAAGCAGAAGGTGTTCGCCGAGGTCGAGGAGCACGTCTCGGCCGAGTGCGTGCTGGCCACCAACACCTCGTCGCTGTCGATCACGGACATGGCCGCGGGCCTCAAGCACCCCGAGCGCGTGGTCGGCTTCCACTTCTTCAACCCGGTCGCGGTCATGCCGCTGCTGGAGATCGTCCGCGCGGAGAAGACCGACGACGCCACCCTGGCGACGGCGTTCTCGGTCGGCAAGTCGCTGAAGAAGTCGTCGGTCCTGGTCAAGGACGCCCCGGCGTTCGTGGTCAACCGGCTGCTCACCCGCTTCATGGGCGAGGTCGTCAAGGCGATCGACGAGGGCACCCCGTTCGAGGTGGCCGACAAGGCGACCGAGCCGCTCGGCCTGCCGATGAGCCCGCTGGTGCTGCTGCAGCTCGTGGGCGCCCCGGTGGCCCTGCACGTCGCCGAGACCATGCACGGCGCGTTCCCGGACCGCTTCGGCGCCAGCCCGAACATGAAGAAGTTCGTGGACGCGGGCAAGTCCTCGGTCTACGTCTGGGACGCCGCGGGCAACCAGTCGGTCGACCCCGAGGTGCAGGCGCTCTGGGAGTTCGGTTCGGTGGAGCTGACCTCGGAGGAGGTGCGCCGCCGCGTGCTGGAGGGCGTGGCCGAGGAGATCCGGATCATGCTCGACGAGGGCGTGGTGGCCGAGGCGCAGGACATCGACCTGTGCATGATCCTCGGCGGCGGCTGGCCGTTCTGGCTGGGCGGCATCACCCCGTACCTGGACCGCGAGGGCATCTCGGAGAAGGTCAACGGCAAGCCGTTCCTGGCCCCGGGCGTCGCCTCGGTGCCGGTGGCGTGACGCGGTAGGACCGCGCACTGGGCCCCCGGCTTCCGGCCGGGGGCCCAGTCCTTTCACCGGGGAGCCCCGCTCATCCCGCGGTCTCCAGGATGCGGGCGGTGACGAGCCCGGGCTCCTCCAGGGACAGGGAGTGGGTCGTGCCGGGCACGATCTCCACGCGGATGCGGGGGTTGACCGCCCCGAGGCGGGCGAGCACCTCCCGGGAGCGGTGGACGACGCTGCGTTCACCGAGGACGATCCGGGTGGGCACGGCGATCGCGCCCAGCTCGTCGTCGGTGAACACGTGCTGTGGCGGCAAGTGCATCCGGTACTTGAGACCACGGGAGAGCAGCGGGCGCAGGGTCCGCCGCACCGCCGGGTCCCCGGAGCCGATCAGGCGGAGGACCGCCTCCGGTGCGAGCGACCGGACCAGCTCGGCGAGGCCCCAGAGCATGAACCGCTTGCCGAGCAGGGAGAACCCCGCGGGCTCGAACGCGGTGACACCGGCGAGCCCGTCCGACGAGCGGGCGGCCAGGTTCAGCGCGAACCAGCCGCCACGGGACACGCCCGCCAGGTGGACCTCCGCGTGGCCGAGACCGGCGAGGACGTCGGTGAGCCAGTCCGCGCAGTCCTCCGGGGTCTGGACCGGCTCGGTCTGCGTCGAGCGCCCCGGTTCGCCGATGGTGTCGACGGCGTAGACCGGGTGCCGCGCGGCCAGGTCGGCGATGTGCGGGTACCACGACAGCGACGTGCCGAAGATGCCGGACAGCAGCACGACCGGCGTGCCGGGGCCCGCGCCGCTCCGCCGGACGCGGGTGGCGCCGAAGCGGGTGTCGACGTCCAGCTCCTCGGCGGGAACGGGCCACTTCCGCAGCACGGTCTCGTAGACGGCGAAGTAGCGCTCCCGCGCCTTCTCATCGGTGAACTCCCCCAGCACAGCCCCTCCTCATTTTTATGGTGCAACTGCACTATAACAGTGCGTGCACGCCCCGACCAGGGTGTGGCAGAGTGTCCGCGTGCCCAAGCGCGTCGACCACCAGCAGAGGAGGCACGAGATCGCGGAGGCGCTGTACCGGATCGCCGCGGCCCAGGGCCTGCCCGCGGTCACGTTGCGTGCGGTCGCCGCCGAGGCGGGCATCTCGATGAACCTGGTGCAGTACTACTTCCCCACCAAGGAGGAGATGCTGCGGTTCGCCTGGCAGCGGATGGTCGAGCTGAGCGGTGAACGCGCCGGGGAGGGCGTCCTCCGGGCGCTGCGGACCGGGGACGAGCGCGCGGTCGTGCGGGCCTACCTGTTCGGCGTCCTGCCGACCGACGAGCGCAGCCGCGTGCTGTGCGCGGTCCAGATCGCCTACTTCGCCGTCGACGTCACCCGCGGCGGCCAG
Organism: Actinokineospora sp. PR83; assembly: GCF_021056305.1. Classification (NCBI taxonomy): domain Bacteria; kingdom Bacillati; phylum Actinomycetota; class Actinomycetes; order Pseudonocardiales; family Pseudonocardiaceae; genus Actinokineospora; species Actinokineospora sp. PR83. The sequence continues at coordinate 96,866 of NZ_JAJCXD010000057.1, read as the reverse complement.
GCGGGCGACCAGGAAGCACTCGGCCCCCACCTGGTCCGGGCACTGGCCGAGCAACTCGGCCGAGCCCAGGCGAAGGGGGCGGTCCCGGCGCACCTCGACCCGCGACTGGAAGCCGACACCCTCGCGGTCATGGCCGCCGGTCTCGTCAGCGCGATGCTGACCGGCGCCTACGACGTGGACCAGGCCACGGGCATCGTCGACTACCGGCTCGACCGGATCTTCACCGGCACCTGAGCCCGCCCCCGCGCACGTCGAGCGCTCCGGCACGCGGTGGCGCACCATGGAGGCATGGGCGGGAGAGTGCGCATCGGGACCTCGGGGTGGGTGTACCCGCCGTGGCGCGGGGTGTTCTACCCCGAGGGACTGGTGCAGCGCAAGGAGTTGGCCTACCTCGCCGGGCAGCTCGGTTCGGTGGAGGTCAACGGCTCGTTCTACTCGCTGCAACGCCCGGAGAGCTATGCCCGCTGGCGCGACGAGACACCGGGGGACTTCGTGTTCTCGGTGAAGGGGCCCCGGTTCATCACGCACATGAAGCGGCTCAAGGACGCGCACACCCCGCTGGCGAACTTCTTCGCCTCGGGCGTGCTGGCGCTGCGCGGGAAGCTGGGGCCGATCCTGTGGCAGACCCCGGCGAACCTGCCGTTCGAACCCGACGTGCTGACGGCGTTCCTCCGGCAGCTACCGCGCAGCACAGCGGAGGCGGCGGCCCTGGCCAAGGCACACGACTCCCGGTTGGACGGTCGCGCGTGGACGGAGACCGACGCCGACCGCCCGGTGCGGCACGCGCTGGAGGTCCGCCACCCCGGCTTCGCCACGCCCGCGTTCGTCGACCTGCTGCGCGCGCACGGCGTCGCCCTGGTCGCCGCCGACACGGCGGGCACCTGGCCGCGCCTGGAGGACGTGACCGCCGACTTCGCCTACGTCCGCCTGCACGGCGACACCGAGCTGTACGCCAGCGGCTACGGCGACGCCGCCCTCGACGAGTGGGCCGCGAAGGTCCGCACCTGGCGCGACGGCGGCGACGTGGAGTCGGAGTTCACCGTCGCCGGTCCGGCCGGGGCCACGGAACCGCGCGACGTCTACGTCTACTTCGACAACGACGCCAAGGTCAAGGCCCCCGGTGACGCGCGCGCCCTGGCCGACCGGTTCCGCTGAGGCGACCCCGTGCAGCACCGGCAACCCGGCCGCGCCGAGCGGATGCGGCTGATCCTGACCAGGGACGGCCCCACCTGCGCCTGGTGCGGCCTGGACGTGTCCGGCCGCGTCCCGGCCACCACCGACCACCTGGTGCCGAGGGTCAAGGGCGGCCCGTCGTGGCTGGAGAACGAGGTCGCCGCCTGCCGCCGCTGCAACCGCCTGCGCGGGCACACCAGCCCGGCCGACTGGCTCGCCGAGTGCCTGCGCCGCGGCTGGCCCGCCGACGCCGAGCGGGTCAGCCGCGTCCTGCTGGCCCTGGAGTCGGCCATCGCCGAGCGCGGCGGGCAGCGGCGGGCCCGCGCCTACCTCGACGCCCAGCTTCGCCGGGTGGCCAAGCGCTGAGGCTCAGACCGACGGGAAGGTGACCTCGACGCGGAGGCCGCCGCCGGGGACGGGTTCGGCGGCGACGGTGCCGCCGTGGGCCCTGGCGACCGCGCGGACGATGGACAGGCCCAGGCCGGTGCCGGTGCCGGTGCGGTCGACGGCGCCGCGGCGGAAGGGTTCGAACAGCTCCGGGACGCGGTCCGGGTCGATCGGGGGGCCGGAGGAGGCCACCGACAACGTCGTCCACTGTGGACCACTGGTGGTCCTGGCATCGATCCAGCCGCCGTCGGTGTTGTGGCGGACGGCGTTCTCCAACAGGTTCCCGGCGACGCGTTCCAGCAGGGCGGCGTCGCCGAGGACGGTGGCGTGGCCGTGGTGGAAGGTGGCGGTGATGCCGCGGCGCTCGGCTTCGGCGCGGGTGGAGCGCCAGGCGCCGGTGACGACGGTGGCGAGGTCGACCGGGCCGGTGGCGCCCACGCCGAGGCCGTCGGTGCGGGCGAGCACCAGCAGTGCCTCGACCAACTGGCCCGCGCGCAGGGTGGCCGCGCGGACGACGTCGGCCATCCGGCGCAGCTCCGCGGTGTCGGCGTCCGGGTCGGCCAGGGTGACGTCCAGCTCGGTGCGGATGACGGCGAGCGGGGTGCGCAGCTCGTGGCTGGCGTTGGCGACGAACTGCCGCTGCGCGGAGAACGCCGCCTGCAACCGGTCGAGCATGGCGTCGAAGGTGTCGGCCAGTTCGGCGACCTCGTCGCGGGCGCCGCGGTGGCCGATGCGCTCCTCCAGCGACTCCACCGACAGCCGCTGGGCGGTGACGGTGACCTCGCGCAGCGGCCGCAGCACGTGCCCGGTGATCACCCAGGCCAGCATGGCGGTGGCCAGCACCACGCAGACGAAGGCGACCGACCCGGCCAGCAGCACCCGCTCGCGGGCGTCGTCGGCGAGCGCCTCGGCGAGCCGCTCGGCGTCGACCCGGACGCCGTTGACCACCACCGTGGTCCCCTTCGGCAGCGACGGCACGGACGCGACGACCCCACCGGCGAGCAGCCAGCCCAGCCACAGCAGCAGCGCGCTGACCGCGGCGACCAGGCCGGTGGCGAGCAGGGTGATCCGGGCGCGCAGCCCCCGACCGCGCCGGGGTGCGGCCGTCACCCCCCGCTCTCGGCCGCCGACGCGGGCACCCGGTAGCCGGACCCCACCACGGTGTCGATCACACCGGGGTCGCCGAGCTTCTTGCGCAGGGTCATCACCGTGACCCGGACGGTGGTGGTGAACGGGTCGGCGTTCTCGTCCCACACCCGCTCCAGCAGTTCCTCGCTGCTCACCACCGAGCCGCGGGCGGCCAGCAGCACCTCCAGCACGCCGAACTCCTTGCGGGTCAGCTCCACCGGCTTGCCCGCGCGCGCCACCGTGCGCCGCGCCGGGTCCAGCTCCACGTCCCCGGCGACCAGCACCGGCGGGGTGACCGGGGTCGCCCGGCGGGCCAGCGCGCGCACCCTGGCCACCAGCTCGGGGAACGCGAACGGCTTGGCCAGGTAGTCGTCGGCGCCCAGCGACAGGCCCTCGACCCGATCGGCGACCGCGTCGCTGGCGGTGAGCATCAGCACCCTGGTCAGCGCCCCGGAGGCGACAATCTCCCGGCACAGCTCGTCGCCGTGCATGCCGGGCAGGTCCCGGTCCAGCACGACCACGTCGTAGCGGGTGACGGTCGCCTTCTCGTGGCCCTCGTTCCCGTCCAGCGCGACGTCGACGGCCATCCCCTCGCGCCGCAGACCCCTGGCCACTGCCTCGGCGAGGGGTTCCTCGTCCTCCACTATCAGAATCCGCACACCACAACCGTGCCACACCCGCCCCCGGGGCGTCCCGATTGGGCATGATCGACCCCATGGTGCTGCGGGCGTTGCGCGAACAGGTGGCCTCCTCCTCCCGTCGGCTCGCCACCGAGGGGCTGGTGCTGGGCACGGCGGGCAACGTCAGCGCCCGCCAGGGCGACCTCATCGCCATCACCCCCACCGGGGCCCGCCTGGCCGAGCTGCGGGCCGAGCAGGTCACCGTGGTCGACCCGGACGGCCACCCGGTCGACGGGGCGCTCGCGCCGACCTCGGAACTGGACCTGCACCTGGGGATCTACCGCCGCTACCGGGCGGGCGCGGTGGTGCACACGCACGCGCCGATGGCCACCGCGATGTCCCTGGTGCTCGACGAGCTGCCGTGCGTGCACTACCAGTTGGTGGAGCTGGGCGGGACCGTGCCGGTGGCGCCGTACCGCACCTTCGGCACCCCGGAGCTGGCCGAGGCGGTGCTGGACGCGCTGGAGAACGGCACGGCCGCGCTGATGGCCAACCACGGCGGCATCGCGCACGGCCCGGACCTGGAGTCCGCGCTGCACCGGACGCTGCTGCTGGAGTGGGGCTGCGAGCTGTACTGGCGGGCGTCGTCGCTGGGCGTCCCGCGGACCCTCGACCGGGCCCAGCGCGCCGAGTACGAGGCCCAGGTGAGCGCCAAGTCCTACGGGAGCACCCGCCCCCTCCGCTGAGCCCCCGGCGCGGCGGAGGTGCCCGCCCGGTCGGGAGGGCACCTCCGCCGGATCGAGGTCAGAGGTAGGGGCGCGGTGCGAGCACCGGGCCGGTCAGGCCGCCGAGGGAGGCGTGGAGGGCTTGGCGGGCCCGTTCCCCGGTCGCCGTGTCGTGCGCCGCCTGGACGCTCGCGCGCAGGCCCGCCGGGGTGCGCCCCGCGGCGGTGGCCAGGTGCAGCACCGTGCTCAGCGCACCCGCGGGCTCGGTGGGGTGCGCCGCAGCCGCCAGGAGAGCTTCGACCAGCGCGGGATCGATTCCATGTTCGATCGTCTCGTTCATGGGTACAACATGCCCTACGCCGGGTCCTGCGAAACAGGGCCACCAGGGTGCGGCCCCGGGGGGGGGACCGCACCCGACCACGGGTCAGGCCGTGTCGGAGACCTTCGCCTCGACGTGGTCGCGCCCCAGCAGGTGCGACGCCCAGCCGGTGACCCGGCGGGCGACGTCCTGGGCGGTGAGGCCCAAGCGGACCAGGACCTCGTCTCGGGTGCCGTGGGCGTGGAACTCGTTGGGGATGCCCAGGTCGCGCAGCGGGACGTCCACGTCGTGGTCGCGCAGCAGGGCGGCCAGCGCCCAGCCGAACCCGCCGTGGCGACCGCTGTCCTCCACCGTGATCACCAAGCGGTGGTCCGCGGCCAGCTCGGCCAGCTCGGTAGGCACCGGGGCCACCCAGCGCGGGTCGGCCACGGTCACACCGATGCCCTGCGCCGACAACCGCTCCGCCGCCGCCAACCCCAGCTCGGCGAACGAGCCCACGGTGACCAGCAGGACGTCCGCCGACTCGCCCGCGGCGGGCCTGCGCAGCACGTCGACCGTGCCGATCCGCTCGACCGAGGCGATGTCCGCGCCCACGGTCGCCTTCGGGAAGCGCAGCACCGACGGCCCGTCGTCGATGGCCACCGCCTCGCGCAGCTCCTCGCGCAGGGTCGCCGCGTCGCGCGGGGCGGCGATGTGGATGCCCGGGATGACACCGAGGATCGACAGGTCCCACATGCCGTGGTGGCTGGCGCCGTCCGGGCCGGTGATGCCCGCCCGGTCCAGCACGACCGTGACGGGCTGCCTGTGCAGGGCCACGTCCATCAGCATCTGGTCGAAGGCGCGGTTGAGGAACGTGGAGTAGATCGCCACCACCGGGTGCAGCCCGGCCATCGCCATGCCCGCGGCGGAGGTGATCGCGTGCTGCTCGGCGATGCCCACGTCGAACACGCGCTCGGGGAACCGCTCGGCGAACGGCGCCAGCCCGGTCGAGCGCAGCATGGCGGCGGTGATCGCCACCACGTCCTCGCGCTCGGCGCCGATCGCGGCCAGCTCGTCGGCGAACACCGAGGTCCACACCGTGCCCTTGGAGGTGCGCGGCTTGCCGGTCACCGGGTCGATCGGGTCGGTCTGGTGCATCTGGTCGAGCACGTCGTTCTCGGCCAGCGGGTAGCCGTTGCCCTTGCGGGTCACCGCGTGCACGATCACCGGCCCGCCGAAGTCCTTGGCCCGGCGCAGCGCGCCCTCCAGCGACTCGAAGTCGTGCCCGTCGACCGGGCCCAGGTACTTCAGGCCGAGGTCCTCGAACATCGCCTGCGGGCTCAGCACGTCCTTGATGCCGCGCTTGGCGGCGTGCAACGCGGTGTAGAGCGGCTTGCCGACGACGGGGGTGCCCTGCAAGACCCGCTTGCCGCCCTCCAGCGCGCGCTCGTAGCCGGGGCGCAACCGCAGCGTGGCCAGGTGGTCGGCCAGACCGCCGATGGTCGGGGAGTAGGAGCGGCCGTTGTCGTTGACAACGATGACGACCGACCGGTCGGTGCCCGCGGCGATGTTGTTCAACGCCTCCCAGCACATGCCCCCGGTCAACGCCCCGTCCCCGACGACGGCGACGACGCTGCGCCGCTCGCCGCGCAACTGGTAGGCCTTGGCCAGTCCGTCGGCGTAGGACAGCGCGGTCGAGGCGTGGCTGTTCTCGACGTGGTCGTGGTCGCTCTCGGCCCGGCACGGGTACCCGGACACGCCGTCCTGCTTGCGCAGGTCGTCGAACGCCTCGCGGCGGCCGGTGAGGACCTTGTGCACGTAGCCTTGGTGGCCGACGTCGAAGACGATCGGGTCGGCGGGCGAGTCGAACACCCGGTGCAGGGCGATGGTGAGTTCGACGACACCGAGGTTGGGGCCGAGGTGACCACCGGTCCTGGTCACCTTGTCGACCAGGAAGGAGCGGATCTCCACGCTCAGCCGGTCGAGTTCCTCGTGGGACATGCGTCGCAGATCAGCCGGTCCGTTAACGGACTCGAGCAGGGTCACCCTGTCGTCACCTCGTCCTGTCGTCGATTCGCAGGCCCGCCATCCCGCCGGCTCGATCCAGCATACGAGTGTCCGGCGGCGGGGCTCGGCGAGGCGTGGCCCACATACCCCGATCCACACAGCTTCGTCACCCGTTCTGCCTATCCTCTTCAAGTGCCCATCGCGTTCGACACCACCGGCCTCCGCCAGGTCGACCAGTCGACCTGGCAGGTCGGCGGGTCAGACGACCTCGTCGTGCTCAGCTACTTCGACCTGGTGCCGGACCTGCCCGCCCCGCTGGAGGACCTCCCCGCGCTCCGCCGCGCGATGGCCCTGACCTGCGCGGCAGAGGGCGGAACGCTCGTCGAGGCGTGGGCCCTGTTGATCGACACGTCCCCGGCGCTGTTCCAGATCGTGCGCATCCCGCACCCGTCCCGCGCGGGCGAGACGGTGTACATCGGCAGCTTCATCCTGCCCAAGGCGCAGTGCAGCGCGGTCCTCAAGCTCCAGTCGGTCACCGGTGCCGAGGGGGACGCCCGGGAACTGGCGGTCGCCCGCCTCATCGGCGACCACCCGCTCACCGTCCGGCACCCGTACACCCCCGACCTCCCCCAGGTCACCACCAGTTTCGCCGACGACGCCCAGTGGGACCCGCAGTTCCCCGACCACCCGCTGACCCGCATCCGGTCCTGGGCGCGCCACACGGTCGCGACGGCCAGGGTGCACCCCGGCTTCGCCCGCCTGACCCCCTTCCACCCGGTGACGAACCGCCCCCAGATCACCCCGCCGGGGACAACCACAACGAGTGACCCGATTACGCAAGGTGGCGATCCCCGCCCCATCCCCGAGGGTGCCACCAAGGAACTCGCCACCGGCATCCCTGAGCAGCAGAAATCCCCCGGACCCGGGCACACCCCACCGGCGGCAGGTCCGCTCTCCACAAAAACCGGGCCCCACACCGACCGGCCCACCACCGCATCGCCCGCGGCTGAGCAGCCAACGGCCAGACAGCAGGCGGCCGGGCGGTCGGCCCCGGCCGCCAGCCCCGAACCAGCACCACCCGCGACCACGGAACCCCAGCCGACCCAGGCGCTCCCACCCGCCGAGCACGACTCGACACGGGCAGCAACCACACCCGCGCCGCCCACCCAGGAACCCGAGGCGAACGCGGCACCGGCAACGGCGGCAACGGCGGCAACGGCGGCACCCGCCGCACCTGCCGCACCTGCCGCACCTGCCGCGCCTGCCGCGCCTGCCGCGCCTGCCCAGACGGTCGAAGCGAACGCGGCACCGCACACAGCCACACCTGCCACACTCGCCTCAGCAACGCGCACCACCTCAACCGCTGAGCCCACTCCAGCGCCAGAAGCCGCTCCAGCCGCCAAGCCGGACCCGACGACCCACACCGCTCCGGCCACCGAACCGCCCCCGGCGGTACACGGCGCCTCGGCCACCGAGCCTGCCCGGGCGACACACGGCACTCCAGCCACCGAACCGGCCCCGGCGACGCCCGCCGCCCCAGCCATCGAACCGGCCCCGGCGACGCCTGCCGCCCCGGCCACTGAGCCAGCCCCGGCAGCGGCCTCCACCCCAGCCACTGAGCCTGCCCCGGCCTCGAACGCCACCCCGGCCACTGAGCCGAACCCGGCGAAGGACCCCGTTCCAACCACCAGGCCGGTCCCGGCCACCGATGCCATCCCAACCACCGGGCAGGCCTCAGCCACCGACGCCATTCCAACCGCCGAGCCTGCTCCGGCATCGCACGCCACTGCGGCCGTCGAGCCGGACCCGGCGACGCAGGCGGCTCCAGCCGTGGCGTCCGACCCGGCGAAGCCCGTGGTGGAGGGCGCCCTGCCGTCCGGCACCCCGCAGGCGTCCGCCCAGCCGACCGAGGCCATCGCGCTTCGCGTGTCCGCCCAGGAGCCCGCAGAGGCACCCACACCGGCCACCGCCGCTCCGGAAGGCGCCGCCGCGCAGACGGCCCCGGACAGCCGGACGCAGCCCACCACGAGCCACTCAGCCGCCGCAGCCGCACCGGACCGCCCCGCGCAACCGAGCGAAGTCCAGCCGGATGCCGAGCAGCCCGCGCAAACCCGACCGCACGCTGACGCACCGGGCACCCACCAGCCCACCCCGTCCCCGCAACCCACGACCGCACCAGCCGGACACGCCCCGCACCCACCGACCGCAGAGCCGCAGCCAACGGCGGTCATCCCCAGGCTCCCGCACCCGGAAAGCACCCCCACCGCACCGCCGTCGTCCCCATCCACGGCACCGGCACCGCAGGCGACCGGAGTGGCGCAAGCCAACGCAACCCCGCCCGCACCAGCCGACGCACCCAGCACATCAGCAGCCCCCGCACCCGCGACCCCACCTGCCGACCCGGCCACCGCCCTCCCCGCCACCCCGTCGACTCCGGCCACTCCGGCAAACATGGTGGCTCGCACAGCAGGCAAGCCCGAACCGGAAGCCACGACCGTCGCGAGCCCACCCGCAGCGGACCAGACGACGCCCCCGACCCCGGCCGCGCAAGCAACCCGGGCCGAGCAGGCAGCAGCGGCGGCCCAGCAGGCAGGCCCAACCGCTTCGGCGGGATCGACCGAGCAGGCCGTACCCGCCGGACCGCCCTCCGAGGCGGGAGCGACCGCCGCGCAACCGCTGGCAGACATGTCGGTGAGTGCACCGACCCCGGAGGCGGCGGCCGAACTCGCCGCCGCCGCTGGTGAAGCCGAGCAGTCCGCTCCTCCCGGGTCCGCGGAGGGAGCAGCCGCAGGAGCGGCCGAGGACTACACCGGGCCGGACTTCACGCCGCGCCCGTTCCGGATCAACCCGCGGGAGTGGGAGAGCCGGGTACTGCCGTGGCAGCCGTTCCGGACCCCGGACCTGGTGGCCCCTAGCATGGGCGCGGCCGAGCGCGAAGCCGCCACCAGGGAAGCCGCGGCCCGGGAAGCGTCCGCGCAGGAAGCCGCCGCACAGCAGGCAGCCGCAGGCGAGGCCGCCGAGGCAGCCGCTGGGCACGAGGCATCGCCCTCCGAGCAGACGCTGCGGATGCGGCCTGTGGGGCCGCAAGGTGCTCCCGTGCAGGCGATCCCGCCCCAGCAGCCCACCGCAGACCCCACCTCGACGGCGCAGACCGCCACCAACCAGGCGGAAGCACCAGGCACGCCAACCGCCCAAGGCGCCCCGAACCAAGCACAGACACCGAGCACCCCGACTCCCACCACACCGCAGGCACCGGGCACGCCAGCACAGACCACATCCCCGCAGGCTTACCCGAGCCAAGCGCCGGACATCCCGGGGCAGGCCACCACACCACAGGTGCCCACGGCGCAGGCACCGGGCATGCCGGCGCAGAGCACCACCGCGCAAGCCTCCCCGAACCAAGCGCAGGCCCCAGGCGTCTCAGTCGCGGCGCAGACCACCCCACCGCGAACCCCCTCGAACCAAGCACAAGCTCCAGGTGCCGCAGCGCAGGCACCCCCGAACCAAGCGGCAACCCCAGGCGTCACAGAACACACCACCGCAGCGCAGCCACCTTCGCACCAAACCCCTGCGCCGGGCATCGCGACGCAGGAACCCCTGTCCCAGGCGCCAGAGGCCACCCCGCAGGCACCCCTGCACCAGGTGCAAGCGCCCGGCACCCCGGCACCCTCGGACCAAGCGCAGGCTTCGCCGAGCCAGGCGCACACGCCGGGCACCCCCGCCCAGGCTGCGCCGAACCAGGTGCCGAGTGCCCCGGCGGCGGTTTTCCCGACGCAAACGCCCGCCTACCCCGGCGCGCCGGGGCAGCAGCACCCCTATGGCGTCAGCAGGCCCGGTCAGCCGAACCCGTTCTTGGCGGCCAACCTGCCCAACCCGTTCCACGACCCCGACGCCCCCAGCAAGGCCTTCCCCGGCGCCGTGGTCGAGGAGCCCGGGCCGGACGCGGGCGAGGAGGACGAGGGCAAGACGCGGTTCGGGATCCGCCAGCCCGCGCACCGCAAGCGGGAACGGGGTTTCCGGCAGTGGTTGGCCGTGGCGATCGGCAAGAAGCGCGACCGGTCCGACGCGTCCGGCCCCGACGGCGCCCCCGGGCAGTCGAACTCGACCAGCAACGCGATCCGGGCCACCCAGGTGGGCACGTTCTTCACCTCGGCGAAGCAGGCCCGCCCGCAGGTGGGCGAGCAGCCGGTGACGCGGCCCAGTTGGGCGCTGCAACCGGGTGGGCAGCCGGTGCCGGTGGTGCAGCTCGGGGATTCACACCAGTTGGCCGAGGAGGCGCTGCTCGCGGAGCCGGTGCCGGACGGGGGACCGCCCTCGGGCCTGGCACCCTCGGCCGGGTCGCCGCCGCTGTCGGGCAGGAGGTCCCTGCCGCGGGGGAAGTCGCCCGCGGACGGGACGTCACCGCCGAGTGGGAAGCCGCCGGTGAGCAGGAGGACGTCAGCAACCGGGAAGACGCCGGCGAGCGGGAAGTCACCGTCGGCTGGGAAGCCTGCGGTGGGCGACACACCGTCAGGCGGGAAGCCGACGACAGGCGGGAAGCCGACGACAGGCGGGAAGCCGACGACAGGCGGGAAGCCGACGACAGGCGGGAAGCCGACGACAGGCGGGAAGCCGACGACAGGCGGGAAGCCGACGACAGGCGGGAAGCCTGCGGTTGAGGGGGCACCGGTGGTGGAGGGGAAGCCGCCACTGGTGTTGAAGACCGGGGAGCAGGCGCCGTTGCCGGTGCGGCAGCGGGCGACGATCCCGTTGGCGTTGCCGCCCGCGCAGAAGAAGAAGTCGGAGCCCGCGCCGCCGGTCGAACCAGAGCCGGTTGTTCCGGAGGAAGCCGGGCCCCCGCGGCCGTGGCACCCGTGGCGAGCGGGTGGGGTGCGCATCGCGTTCCCCACCTCGACCGGTGACGTGCTGGGTGGGGACGGTGAGCAGGCGGGCTCGGAGCCGGAGGAGCAGCAGCCCGAGAGCCAGCAACCGGAGAAGGCGCCGCCCGTCGCACGGTCCGCGCGGGCGAGTGACCGGCGCAACCGGCCGTGGCACCCCCGGCAGGGGGAACTGGTCCGCGACACCACGGACCGGCCCGCCCGCACCAAGGGCAAAGGCACCACCCCGTCGTCCGGCACCGAGCGGAGCGCCAAGCCCGGCGCCCGCGCCGGGGCTGCGCGCTCGACCCCGGCCGAGAAGACCCAGCCCGAGGCAGACCAGTCGCCGACGCGGATCCTGCGCCCCGTGCGACTGTCCCGGTCCGACAAGGACAAGGCCGTTGACGCGCCCGAGGGCCCCCGGGACTCCGATCGGACGCGGAACGCGGGCACGGAGGAGCCGTCCGCCCCGGTCCAGTCGCCGGAACCGACCGACGTTCACGTGGTCCAGGAGACCGAGAACCCCAAGCGGGACAAGCCGACGCCGCCGGTCCGGGGTACCCACCGGCGGGCCAAAGCACCCAAGCGGGACGCAAACAAGCCGACCGCAGGACCGGAATGGCACAACGGGCACAACACCGACGGCCCCACCCCGCGCCACCTGTCCGCCAAGGGTTCGGCACCGATCACCGGCCCCGAGCACGCACCCGCCACGAACGGCCACGCGCCGGACACCGAATTCCCCACGGTGCAGGGGGAAACGCTCACACCATTCCGGAACGGCTTCCGAGCCGAATCCCGCCGCACCTCCGTGGAGGGCACCCCGGCACCCGGCGCCACTGAGCAGGCCGCCGCCTCCCCGAGCACGGCCCCGGAGCCCACAGACCGAGAACCGGCCGAGGCACCGCCCGCCCCGGAGCAGGAACCCACACCGAACTCCACAGCCGGGAGCCCCGCGCCCACACCGGCACCGGCGAACGACGAGCCCGCCCCCACGGACAACCTGGTGACCGACGAGCCCGCCCCGGCTCAGGAGTCCGACCGGAGCGAGCCCGACCTGGCACCGGAGTCCAGCGGGAGCGAACCCAGCATGGCTGCGGAGGCTGCCCGGAGCGAACCCGCTCCGGCACCGAAGTCCGCGGGCGACGAACCCGGCCCTGCTCCGCGGCCCAGCCGGAGCAACCCCAGCCCGGCACGGGGATCAGGTGACGATGAACCTGCTGCGGCACCGCGTCCCGGCCGCGGCGAACCCGATTCGGCACCGGGGTCCGGCGACGACGAACCTGGTGCGGCACAGCGTTCCGACCGCAGCGAACCAGCACCGGCGACCGGCGGCGGTGAATCCGGCCCGGCACCGCAGTCCGGCCGCAGCGAACCCGAACCTGCGCCGGATTCCCCCGTGGGCGACTCCGAGCAGGCGGCGGTCGGCGGCGGGGAGCCCGAGGCGGAGCGGGTCGAGCACGTCGTCAGCGGGCCCGCGGCCCGGGTCGGCAGCTCGCTGGAGATCGTGGCGCTGGGGCTGCCCGTGGGCGGGTACCTGCCGCTGTGGCACCACGACGGTCGGGTGAGCCACTGGCGGCTGGACAACCCCGGGCGGGTGCTGTCGCGGCTGGGGCGGGGCACCGTGTCCCGGACCGAGATCGACAGGCGGCGGTTCCGGGAGGTGGCGGCGGTCGACCTGGCGAGTCGGACGATGCTGCTGATGGACCGGTACCGCAACTCCGACGGCGGGATCATCGGCGAGAGCGTCGAACTGCGGGAGGCCACCGAGGAGCAGGCGTTCGCGGCGGCGACCCCGACGGCGCGGGCGGAGCTGTACTCGTGGCTCGGGGAGACCGTGCGCGCCGCTGCCGAGCGGGGCGAATACCTCGCGGTGGAGACCGGTGGCTGGGACGTGCCGCTGCGCCCGTGCGTGCTGATCATGGTGCGGCCGGGCCCGGAGGGCGAGTCGTTCTCCGTGGTCGAGGCCTCCCCGGTACCCGAGGGCGCACCGATCTGGGTGGACCGGCAGCCGGTGTCCACCAAGGGGCAGGTGCTCGCCTCCCCGGTCACCGACGTGGCGCTGCGCGCGGCCGGACCGCTGACCGGGTTCGCCATCGACGCGTGGGGCAGCCACCCGTTCGAACTGGGCCTGTCCTTCGGTCCGAACCCGACACTGGCGGCGGAACCGACCGGGTAGGGTCGGCCGGGCACGTGGGGGGACGATCCGGGGGGACGGGGATGAGCGCGCCGGACGAGGTCGACCTGCCCCGGCTGACCAAGCGGGTCGGTCGGGCACTGGTCCGCGCGGCCGGGGACGGCTGGACGCTGATCCGGGCCGAGTACCGGGCGGCGGGCAGGCACATCGAGGTGGACGTGCTGATCGCCGGGCCGGACGGCAGGCCGCTGGCGATCCGCCCACCGCTCGAGGTGGTCGAGGGCTTGGGCCGCATCCGCGAGGCCATGTACGAGCCGGGCCGGGGCACCTGGTTGCGCGCGGTCTACGAGATCGAACCGCCCGGCGCCTTCACCTGCGACTTCGAACCCGACGTCGAACCGGTCTGGCGCCGGGTGCCGCCGCAGATCGGCTTCCAGGACGAACTCCGCGCCCACCCCCGCACCGACGCCCACCTCCCCGACTGGCTGCGCGCCCGCGCGGGCCTCCCGCCCGCCCCTCCCCCGCCCACCCCACCCACTCCGCAGCCCCCGGTCTCGACGGCCCCCGGCCAGCCCGCCGCACCCGGCGCCGCAGACCCGAACGCCGCTGCCCCCGGCAGCCCGAACGCCGTCCCCCAGGAGCACCCCGGTGTCCCGGAGGGCTCCGCACCGAGCAGCACCGGCGCTCCCCCGGTACCGCACCCGGCCACCACGGGACCGCAGGCCCCCAGCGGCCACACCGGCCAGAACCCGGCACCACACCACCCCGGCACCCCGGCGCCAAGCGCCGGGACCGCGGGACACCAGCCGCCCACCCCGGGCCACACCGGCCCGAAGCACGCGGGCGACCGGAGCACCACAGCCCAGAACCCCGCACCCGGGCACCCCGGCAGGCACACGCACCCGGACGACTCGTCCCCGGAAGGCGACCCCGGCCGGACCACCGGCCCCCGCCACGCAGGCGGCCAGGCCACCGGACCGCAACACCACACCAGCCCACACCACCCTGGTCTCCCACCACACCAGGCGCCCGACCCCACCGAAAGCGGCCCACGACCGGGAAGCGGCCCCGCGCCCCAGTACCCGGGTACCCACCGCCCCGGCCCGAACCCGCAGGCCCGACACCAGCCCGGCGCACCCGCTCCCGACCAGCCGGGCAACCCCGCCCACCAGCCAGGCACCGCACCGGGCAACGCCCACCGGCAACCAGGTGCGAGCAGCCACCCCCGGCCGGGAAACCCCCCGCAGCACCAGCCCGGCACCGCAGACCACAACCCGCCGACCGGCCCTGCCCGACACCACCCCGGCACCGCTGGGCAGAACCACCCCCACACCCCACCGGGTGGCCCAGCCCAGACCCACCCCGGCCCCACGGGGCACACCCCGCCGGGTACGCCAGGCGGGCACCGCCCCGGCAGCTTCAGCCACAACCCGGCAAGCGGCCCAGCCCAGCACCGGCCAAACCTCACCGACCACACCACCCAGAGCCACTTCAACACCACAGGCCAGCACCAACCGGGCGATCCCGCCCCGCACCAACCCGGCGGCACCGGCCGCACCCCCGCAGGCGACCCGGCCCAGCAGTACCCCGGCGCCACCGGTCAGGACCAGCGCCCGCCCGGCCCGCGCCACGCCGCGCCGCCGCTGCGGCCCGCCCCCGGCCGGGGCGGGAACCCCCCACCCCGGCCGCAGGGCCCGCAGCGCTGACCGCCGGGTCGCCCGCGCCTCAGTTCTCCAGCAGCGCCACGCACTCCACGTGGTGCGTCATCGGGAACGTGTCGAACGCGCGCAGGTCCGCCAGCCGGTAGCCGCGATCGGCGAACAGGGCGATGTCCCGGGCCAGGGCTGCCGGGTCGCAGGCCACGTAGACCACCCGGGACGGTGCGCGGTCGGCGATCGCCGTCACGACGTCCTTCCCGGCGCCCTTGCGCGGTGGGTCCAGGACGACCACGTCCGGGTCCGGCAGGTCGGGGTCGGTGATGACGTGCTCGACCTTGCCCGCGAAGACCCGCACCGAGGGCAGGTCGGCGAGGTTGTCCGCCGCGTCCTCCGCCGCCCGGCGGCCGGATTCGACCGCGATGACCGTCCCTTCCGGACCGACCTGCCCGGCGAGGACGGAGGCGAACAGCCCGACCCCGGCGTAGAGGTCCCACGCGACCTGCCCCGGTCGGGCCGCGGACCACAGCTGCACCGCCTCGGCCAGGACGTCGGCGGCGTCCGGGTGGACCTGCCAGAAGCCCTGGGCGTCGAGTTCCCACTCGCGGCGGGCGGCCTGTTCGACCGCGACCGCCGAGCCGAGCACGCGCTCGGACCGCAGCACCGGTTTCCCGCTGCGCCGCCTGCCCTTGTCCGGGACCAGTTCGCTGGCGTGGGTGCGCCCGGTGGCGTCGACCGACACGTCGAGTTCGGCGCCGGGTGTCCACTCGCGACCGACGAGGACGTCGACGGTGCCGGGGGCGGCGATGACGCAGTCGGCGACCGGCACGATCCGGGAGCTGCGGTGGGCGTGGAAGCCAAGCTGCCCGGTGCGGTCGACGGCGAGGCGGACGCGGGTGCGCCAGTGGGCGAGCCCGCCCGCCAGTTCCTCCACCTCGACCTCGCGGTCCACCCCGGCGAGCCGGTGCAGTTGCTCGGCGACCACGACCGCCTTGAGCCTGCGCTGTTCGGCCGCCGAGGCGTGCTGCCAGTCGCAGCCGCCGCAGCCGCCGGGGACGGCGACCGGGCAGGGGGGCTCGACCCGCTCCGGGGATGCCTCCAGGACCTCCACCGCGTCGCCCCGGCAGAAGGAGCCGCCCCTGTCCTCGGTGATGGCGACGACCACGCGTTCACCGGGGAGGGCGTGGCGGACGAAGACCACCCGGCCCTCGGCGCGGGCCACGCAGTGCCCGCCGTGGGCGACGGCGCCCACCTCGACCTCGAATCGACGTCCGGTCCAGTCGGTCACTTGCCGGGCTCCTTGTCCGTTGCGGTGAACCCGCGCCGCACCGCACCCGGCACCAGCACGTCGTGGTCGGTGACCTTCTCCGAGGACACCAACTGCCACGGCACGCTGGTCACCATCACCCCCGGCTGGAACAGCAGCCTGCTCTTGAGCCGCAGCGCGCTCTGGTTGTGCAGCACCTGCTCCCACCAGCGGCCGACCACGTACTCGGGGATGAACACGGTGACCACGTCGCGCGGGTTGTCGGTGCGGATGCGCTTCACGTAGTCCAGCACCGGCTTGGTGATCTCCCGGTAGGGGGACTCGACGACCTTCAGCGGCACCGGGAAGTCCTCCTTCTCCCAGGCCGAGACCAGTCGTTTGGTGTCCACGTCGTCGACGTTGACGGTGATCGCCTCCAGGACGTCCGGGCGGGTCGCGCGGGCGTAGGCCAGCGCGCGGCGGGTGGGCAGGTGCAGCTTGGAGACCAGGACGATGGAGTGGATGCGCGAGGGCAGCACGAACACGCGCTCGCCCTCGGCGGTGGCCAGCTCGTCGGCGACCCGGTCGTAGTGGCGGCGGATGCCGGTCATCAGCACGTAGATCGCGACCATGGCGACGATGGCGATCCAGGCGCCGAGCAGGAACTTGGTGATCAGCACGACCACCAGCACCGAGCCGGTCATCAC
The DNA here is from genome assembly GCF_021056305.1 of Actinokineospora sp. PR83. Classification (NCBI taxonomy): domain Bacteria; kingdom Bacillati; phylum Actinomycetota; class Actinomycetes; order Pseudonocardiales; family Pseudonocardiaceae; genus Actinokineospora; species Actinokineospora sp. PR83. The sequence goes on along the minus strand of NZ_JAJCXD010000057.1, from coordinate 79,927 downwards.
CAACCCGAAGGTGTTGATCAACTGCGAGCGGCGCATCCGGCGGCGCTCGGCCGGGTCGGTCTCGGTGGCCAGGTGGCGGTTCCAGTGCCGGATCATGCCGGTCTGGCTCATGGTGAAGGACACGAACACGCCGACGATGTAGAGCTGGATGAGCTTGGTGACCTCGGCGTCGAAGGCGATGACGAGCACGATGGCGAAGCCCGCCAGGCCGACGATGCCGTTGGAGAACGCCAGCCGGTCGCCGCGGGTGTGCAGTTGCCGGGGCAGGTAGCGGTCCTGGGCGAGGATCGAGCCGAGCACCGGGAAGCCGTTGAACGCGGTGTTCGCGGCCAGCACGAGGATCAGCGCGGTGACCACGGTGATGAAGAAGAAGCCGATCGGGAAGCCGGAGAAGACCGCCTCGGCGATCTGGGCGACCATCGTCTTCTGCTCGTACCCGGGCGGGGCGCCGACGAGCTGGTGGGCGGGGTCCTCGGCGACGCGCACGTTGGTGAGCTGGGCGAGCACGATCAGGCCCATCAGCATGACCACGGCGAACGCGCCCATCAGCAGCAGCGTGGTGGCCGCGTTCTTGGACTTGGGCTTGCGGAAGGCGGGCACGCCGTTGCTGATCGCCTCGACACCGGTCAGCGCCGCGCAGCCGGAGGAGAAGGCGCGCAGGACCAGGAACACCAGCGCCAGCCCGGCCAGCTCGCCGTGCTCGGACTCGACCTGGAAGCCGGAGCTCTCGGCGGGCATGTCCTCGCCGAGGACCAGGCCGCGGAACAGGCCGAACAGGATCATCAGGATGATGCCGACCATGAAGGCGTAGGTGGGCACGGCGAAGGCACCACCGGACTCCCGGATGCCGCGCAGGTTGATCGCGGTCAGCACCACGATGGCGATGACGGCGAACTCCACCTTGTGGTTGGCCACGAACGGGATCGCCGAGCCGATGTTGGCCATCGCCGAGGCGATCGACACCGCCACGGTCAGCACGTAGTCGACCAGCAGCGCGCTGGCCACGGTCAGCCCGGCCCGCTTGCCCAGGTTCACCGTGGCGACCTCGTAGTCGCCGCCGCCGGAGGGGTAGGCGCGGACGTTCTGCCGGTAGCTGGCCACCACCGTCAGCATGACGACGACCACCACGACGCCCACCCAGGGCGCCATGGTGTAGGCGGACAGGCCCGCCACGGACAGGACCAGGAAGATCTCTTCGGGGGCGTAGGCGACCGACGACATGGCGTCGGAGGCGAAGACCGGCAGGGCGATGCGCTTGGGCAGCAGCGTGTGGGCCAACCGGTCGCTGCGAAACGGCCTGCCGACCACCAGACGTTTCGCCGCCGTGGAGAACTTGGACACGGGGGCACAGCGTAGGCGGTCCCGTCACCGTTTCGGAGCAGCCACCGGTAGGTTCGTCGCAGTCACCCGCGACGGTGTCCGTTTTCAGATTTTCCGACAGGAGGATGGTCGTGCACGTGGTGATCATGGGCTGCGGCCGGGTGGGGGCCTCGATGGCCGCCGCCCTGGAGCGGCTGGACCACACCGTGGCCGTCATCGACAAGGACGCGCAGGCCTTCCGCAGGCTGGGCTCGGACTTCCACGGCCAGCAGGTGGTGGGGCCCGGGTTCGACCGGCAGGTGCTGATCGAGGCCGGGGTCGAGCGGGCGGGTGCCTTCGCGGCGGTCTCCAGCGGCGACAACTCCAACATCATCTCCGCCCGGGTGGCCCGCGAGACCTTCGGCGTCGAGCACGTCGTGGCCCGCATCTACGACCCCAAGCGCGCCGAGGTGTACGAGCGGCTGGGCATCCCCACGGTGGCGACCGTGCCGTGGACCACCGACCGGCTGCTGCGCACCCTGCTGCCCGACGGCGTCGGCTCGGCCTGGCGGGACCCCACGGGCAAGGTCGCCCTGCTCCAGGTCCCCCTCGACGAGGGCTGGGTCGGGCACACCGTGCGCGAGTTCCAGCAGACCACCGGCGCCAGGGTGGCGTTCATCATGCGGTTCGGCACCGCCGTGCTCCCGCAGACCAAGACCGTCATCCAGGCCGACGACCAGGTGTACGTCGCCACGCTGTCCGGCACGGTCAGCGACGTGACCGCCGCGGCGGCGCAGGCACCGGAGGAGGGGCACTGATGCGGGTCGCCATCGCCGGGGCCGGGGCCGTGGGCCGGTCCATCGCCGCCGAGCTGATCGCGGGCGAGCACCAGGTCATGCTGATCGAGCGCGAGGCCAAGCAGTTCGAGCCGCACACCGTCGAGCAGGCCGAGTGGGTCCTCGCCGACGCCTGCGAGCTGGCCTCGCTGGAGGACGCGGGCCTGCAACTGTGCGACTGCGTCATCGCCGCCACCGGCGACGACAAGGTCAACCTCGTGGTGTCGCTGCTGGCGAAGACGGTGTTCGCCGTGCGCCGGGTGGTGGCCAGGGTCAACCACCCGGCCAACGAGTGGCTGTTCAACTCGGCCTGGGGCGTGGACGTGGCGGTGTCGACCCCGCGCGTGCTGGCCGCGATGGTCGAGGAGGCGGTGAGCGTCGGCGGGCTGGTGCAGTTGCTGACCCTGCGCCAGGGCCAGGCGAACCTGGTGGAGATGACCCTGCCCGCGGACACGCGGTGGGCCGGGCGCCCGGTCCGCGACGTGAAGCTGCCCCGGGACGCCGCCCTGGTCACCATCCTGCGCGGCGGCCGGGTGATCGTGCCGCAACCGGACGACCCGCTGGAGGCCGGGGACGAACTGCTGTTCGTCGCCTCAGCCGACGTCGAGGGCGAGATCCGCAGGGCCTTCAGCCACTGAGGCGGCCGGGGTGCCTGGCGGTGGCGCGTGGCCCCGTACGAGACAGCAGTGGGACCACGCGCAGGTGCGGCGGCGGCCACGCAAGCCGCAATCACCCAGATGAGCTGGGCGTTCCCGGCGCGAACCGCATCGCCAGGTCGATGCCCGCGGGGTCCTCATCGGCCATGGTGGCGATGAGGTCCACCGCCATGGCCCGCGCCTCGGCGGCGGTGCGCCCCTGTGTGCGTCCCACGGCGGGCACGTCGACGACCCAGAAGCAGCCTTCTCGGACCGCCGTCGCGGTGTAGCTCATCTCAGCCGCCCCTTCTCGGACGAATCCGTCTGTCTGCCTGCCGGACCCGCCGACCGCGCGTCGGGATCGGCGGCGAAACGAATCCGGCCCCCTGGATGCTTCCACCCAGGGGGCCGGACATCGGGACCGGGTGATTCCGCGGCCGCGAGCGGGGGTCACCCCGACGTCGAGTCGACCGGGGTCAGGCGGTGGCGCGGAGCTTGGCGATGCGGGCCGGGGTGGGCCAGCGGACGTCCCAGGCCCAGCCGAGCTTCTCGAAGAACCAGATCAGCCGCGCCGAGATGTCCAACTGGCCGCGCAGCACGCCGTGCCGGGCCGAGGTGGGGTCGGCGTGGTGGGAGTTGTGCCAGGACTCGCCGAAGCTGATCAGGGCCATCGGCCAGAAGTTGGCGGCGCGGTCGCGGGACTTGAACGGGCGCTCGCCGATCATGTGGCAGATGGAGTTGACCGACCAGGTGGTGTGGTGCAGCAGGGCGACGCGGATGATGCCCGCCCAGAAGAAGGCCGTGAGCGCGCCCTGCCAGGACCAGGTGACCAGGCCACCGATCGCGGCGGGCAGCAGCAGGCTGACGACGGTGAGCACCGGGAACAGCCGGTCAACGCGGCGCAGGTCGGCGTCGGCGAGCAGGTCGGGGGCGAAGCGCTCGGCGTTGGTGCGGTCGCGGTCGAACAGCCAGCCCATGTGCGAGTGCCAGAAGCCCTTGGCGACGGCGAGCGGGCCGGTGCCGAACAGCCACGGGGAGTGCGGGTCGCCCTCCTTGTCGGAGAAGGCGTGGTGGCGGCGGTGGTCGGCGACCCACTCGGTGACCGAGCCCTGCAGCGACATGCCGCCCGCGAGGGCCAGCACGACCTTGAGCCAGCGGGTGGCCTTGAACGCGCCGTGGGTGAAGAAGCGGTGGTAGCCGACCGTCACGCCCAGGCCGGTGAAGACGAAGAACACCGCCCCGATGGCCACGTCGGACCAGCCCAGGCCCCAGCCCCAGGCGAACGGGACGGCGGCGGCGACGGCCAGCAGCGGGGTGGTGACGAACAGGACGACACCGACCTGCTCGGCACCGCCGCGGCGGCGGCCGAGGATGGGCTTCGCGCCGCGCTGCGGCGCTTCGAGGGTTGCTGTCACTGGCGGGGCTCCTCGCTCGACGAGCGTCTTCCCCCCAAGACGACGTACCTACGGTTACGTAACCGTAGGCTACGGGAGGTTCCTGAGGTGCGCATGAGAAAAGGCCCCTGCCGAACGGGCAGGGGCCTCCCTCACGGGTCGAGCGCGGGTCACGCCGGGTCGGCGTACTTCTCCCGCAGGCGCGCCTCGACCGCGGCGTCGCTGTCGTCGTCGACCTCAAGTTCCTTGTGCCGCACCTGCGCGCGGCGCACGGCCCACACCGTGACGCCCAGGGCCACCGCGAACAGCGGGTAGCCCATGGCCAGGCGGGCGAAGGCCAGCCAGCCGGTGGCGTCCTCGTCGTAGAGCCACTTCTGCACGACGTAGCGCGCCGCGAACACGGCCACGAAGGTCAGCGTGGCGATGTCGTAGGCGGTGCGGGACTTCTTGTCCTGGCGCCAGCCCTGGCCGTGCCCGTTCAGGGTCGACCAGATCACCCCGACCAGCGGCCAGCGGACCAGCACCGAGGCCAGGAACACCCCGCCGTAGGCGAGGCTGGTCCAGATGCCGAACAGGAAGAAGCCCTTGGCCGAGCCGGTGCGGTAGGCGATGAACGCCGCGATGGCCACGCCGAAGAAGCCGGAGATGGCCGGTTGCAGCGGCTCCTTGCGCACGATCCGGGCCACGGTGATCGCCACCGCCACCCCGATCGAGCTCCAGATGCCGACGGTCAGGCCGAAGAAGGCATTGGCGAGGACGAACACGACGACCGGCACCGAGGAGTAGATCAGGCCGCTGATGCCGCCCATCTGCTCCAGCAGCGTCGGTGGGCGCTCCTCCTCCGCCGCGGCGTCCACCGCGGTGTCCTCCGCTGCGGGGTCGTCGCTCTTGGGGTTGTCGGCCGCGGTGTTGACCTCGGGGGCCGGTTGCGTCATGTCACCGGTTTCGTGTTCGTCAGGGAGCCGTCTGCAGCTCGTAGTACGGGTTGTAGAGCACCTTGCGGCCGTCGCGCACCGCGAGCCTGCCCTTGGCCTTGACGGTGCGGCCGGGCTCGATGCCCGCGATCCGGCGCCGTCCCAGCCAGACTAATGTCACACCCTCGGTCCCGTCGAACAGCTCCGCCTCCAGCGTGGCGGCCGCGTCCCTCGGGCACATCTCCACGCTGCGGAGCCTGCCGTAGACGGTCACCTCTTCACCGGAGCTGCAGTCGCACGCGCGCCGGGCGCCCTGGGCCTCGGCGTTGACGGACAGGTCGGCCGCGTCGAGCTGGTCCACGTCCGTGGTCAGCTTCTTGACGAGACGGTGCCAGTACCCGTCCCCCCTGGTGGTGGTGCCCATGTGCTCGCTCCCGGTGGTGGGGATCGGCCCCGACACCGATCCATGCACAATCAGCGTAACCGTGCTACGGCCCCATGAGGACAAGGATCGGAACTTGAGTGTCACCCAGCCGTCCGACGCCGGTCACACGGCTGTGCTGCTGCCCGGCACGGGGTCCGACGACCACTTCGTCCGGGAGGTGTTCACCGAGGCCCTGGCGGCCGTCGGGGTGCGGTTGCTGGCCCCCGCCCCGGTGCCGGGTCCGGACCTGGTCACGGCTCACCTGGCGGCCCTGGACGAGGCCGCGCGGCGGGGTCCGGTGATCGTCGGCGGGATCTCCCTGGGCGCCCACGTGGCGGCCGAGTGGGCGGTGGACAACCTGAACCGGTGCGCGGGGCTGCTGCTGGCCCTGCCGGGCTGGACGGGCGCGGCGGAGGGCGCTCCGGGGGCCGCCACCGCCGCCCACGGCGCGGCGGACGTCCGGGCCCGCGGGACGGAGGCCGCACTGCGATCGGCGGTGGCGGGGGTCGACGCGTGGTTGGCCGACGAGCTGACCCGCGCCTGGACCGGCCACGGCGACGGCCTGGCCGACTCCCTGGCCGCCGCGGCGGACCGCGCCGCCCCGACCGAGGAGCAACTGGCGACCCTCGACGTCCCCGCCGGGGTGGCGACCTGCCTGGACGACCCGGTGCACCCCAGCGACGTGGCGCGGGCGTGGGTACGGGCGCTGCCCAACGCCGCGCTGTGCACGACGCGCCTGGAGGTCGTGGGGGTGGACCGCGCGGCGCTCGGCCGGGCCGCGGTCCTGGGCCTGCTGCGGGCCCGGGCGGCCTGAGGCCACCCGGGACCGCGGGGCCTCAGCCCTGCTCGCCCTGCTGGGCGGCGGCGATGTGCTCGACGATCGCCTGCGGCAGGTCGATCTGCAGCGGGGTGCGCACCGGCATCGGCTGCGTGCCGCGCACGACCACGGTGTTGCGGACCAGTTCGCGCAGCGCGCTCGCGCTGTGCTCGGCCAGCTCCTGGGGACCGGCGACAACACCGCGCAGCATCCACCGGGGGCCGTCGACGCCGACGAAGCGCAGTTGCACCTCACCCGCCGTCGCGGCCAGCTCCTGGCCCCAGTCGCCGACCACGCTGCGGACCTTGGCGCCGTCGGCGCGTAGCTGCTCCGCCAGCTCGCCGCAGACCTCTTTCCACAGGCCGCCGGACTTGGGGGCGGCGTAGGCGTTGAGGGTGAGCTGGCCGAGCTGGGTGAGGATGTGCACCGCGCGCACCGGACCCGCCGGGTCCATCTCGACCTGCAACTGGGCGCCCTCGGGCACCGGGATGCGGACCGAGCCCAGGTCGAGCCGGGCGAACTCGTCCTCGGGCGCGTCGGACTCGTCGTAGGGCCCCGCCGCGCCGGGTCCGTCCCCGTCGAGGTCGTCCTGGTCGAAGTCGTCCTCGGGGGTCTCCGCCGATCCCCGGCGACCCCCGGCGTCGCCCTTGCGGCGTCCGAACAGTCCCACTAGTCCTCCGACCCCTTCCCTGGCCCGGTGAGCACCGCGTGCCCGCCGGTCGACCCGTCCGGATCGGTCCGGATGGGGAGGACCTCCACGCTGGGCACGAGCGGCGAGACTACCCTGAGGTCGTGACGGACTCCTCGGGCGCCACGCGCGTCGACCCCTCCTACGCCGAGCGGCTCCACGTCACCTGGTACTGGTGGCCGCTGCCACTGCTGGCGGCGGGCATCCTCGCCGCGGAGATCCACATGGGCCACCCCGGCGTGCGCAGCTGGCTGCCGTACGCGGTGGTCGTGCCGCTGGCGGTGCTGATGCTCTGGCGGGCCGGGCGCACCCCGGTGGCGGTGCGCGACGGGAAGCTGCTGGTGGCCGACGCGAACCTGCCGCTGGAGCACGTGGGCGAGGTGCAGGTGGTCGAGGCCAAGGACAAGCGGCGGGTGCTCGGGCCGCACCTGGACCCGGCGGCGTTCGTGGTGCACCGCGGCTGGGTGGGCCCGGTCGTGCGGGTGCGGGTCACCGACCCGGAGGACCCCACGCCGTACTGGTTGTTCAGCACCCGGCACCCGGAGCGGGTGGCCGCGGCGCTGCGCTCCACCTCCCGGACATAGACACCTCCCGGACATAGACCGGAGCCGGACACCCCGCGGTGGGTGTCCGGCTCCGGTGACGTGCTGTTCCTGACGTCCGCAGTCGGGTTCTCGGCAGGCGCCGAGCCTGGCTCAGGCGCAGTCGCGGCAGACGAAGGTGCCGCCGTTGTCCTCCGCCAGCCTGCTGCGGTGGTGGACCAGGAAGCACTTGGAGCAGGTGAACTCGTCAGCCTGCTTGGGGACGACGCGGACGGTCAGGTCCTCGCCGGAGAGCGCGGAGAGGTCGGCGCCGGGGAGTTCGAAGCTCTCCGCGGTGTCGGTCTCGTCCACGTCCACGACGCCGGACTGGTTCTCGTTGCGCCGGGCCTTGAGCTCCTCGAGGGAGTCCTCAGCGAGATCGTCGGCCTCGCTGCGCCGTGGTGCGTCGTAGTCGGTCGCCATCTAGTTCACCCCTGCGGTCGTTCAGGATGTGGGTCGTGCCGCTGGTCAACGATCCACGGCCCCAGTTTGTGCCCGCCCATTGCGTGACGGAGGTCTCGCCGGTGGCGGTGAAATCCCAGCCGACGGAATCGATTCGGCGTGGGGTTCTCGGCCACCGGAGCGGCCAGAGGGTAGCCCATGCCCGCCGGGTCCGCGCACACCCTCACCCCCGGGGCGTGTCCGATCCGTGTCACCGGACCGGCACGGGGTGCCACGATCGGGCGCTGTGCCCGCAATGGCCTTGTCGGCGGCGTGCGCCCGTGGTCCGATTTACCGGGGAGGTGACCGTGCGCCACGCCGCCGTTGCACGGGGCGATCACGGCAGGTGACGCACACCCCTTCGCCCGGGTGCGGTGAATCCGGGCGAAACCAATAGGCTGAACTGCAACGACGATCGAGTCGGGGAGACCCGGTTCCGACGCCCGGGGGTGGGGCCATGGGGTCCGTTGGGAGGGTCCGCACGTGGCCGCCGCTGAGCTGAGCGCAGCCGGGGTCCAGGCCCCGTACCGCAAGCGCAGGCCACTGCCTGCGTTGATCTTCCTGGCCGTCCTCTGCCTGGTGGCGACGGTCGTGTGGTTCCAGGTCCTCGGCTCCGACAGCGAGGCCGACGCCGCCAACGCCTGCGCCCCGCCGCCCACCCCGGTACCCGCCGCCGACGGCAGGCCCGCCCCGGCGCTCGGCCAACCCCTCCCGGACGACGCGCTCGACCGCACCACCCCGGCCGCCCCGGGGGGCAGCCTGCTGCGCGTGGTCAACGCCAGCGGCCAGCGGCGCCAGGCCGGAGCGGTCACCGAGGCCCTGCGAGAACTGGGCTTCACCCAGGTCACCGACCCGGCCAACGACACCGTCTACACCAACGGGTCACTCACCTGCCGGGCCCAGATCCGCTTCGGCCAGCAGGGGATGCCCGCCGCCCGCACCCTCAGCCTGATCGAACCCTGCGCCGAACTCGTCCGCGACGAGCGCCAGGACGCCACCGTCGACCTGGCCATCGGCCAGCGCTACACGCACCTGGAGCCCACCACGGCCTCCCGCCGCATCCTGGAACAACTGAGCGACTGGGCGCAGAACGGCCCGCAGGGCGGCTTGCAGAACGCCGAGGGCACCGGCCCCGCCCTGGACCCGGCCCTGCTGGCCGCCATCGAGAAGACCCGCTGCTAGACCCCCTCAACGCCGGTCACCCCGAACCCGCAGGCGCAGGGCACAGCAGCCGACCACCCCGCCTGTCCGATCCCAGCCACCCAGAACCCCACCGGCGCAGCGACAGCCAGCCGCCCCCGAAACCGCCTGCCCGGCTGCCCAACTGCCCGGGTGGGTGGATGTGTTTGGGTGGGGGTGGCGATCATGTGCAAGCCTGCTTGGGCTGTGGGGCATCTCTTCAGCCCCACTCGGTCACACTGGGCACATGATCGCCATAGGGGCCCCGCCCGAACACATCCACCCAGCCGGGCACTTCAACAAGCGACCGGGTTTGCAAGCCAAGACCCACGGCTGATCCACGAGCACGCCACGGCAACTCCAGCCGCTACTCGTACCCGCCGATCCCGCACTCCACGAGCGCCGCCCGCAACTCCCCCGCCACCGCGGGCGCGCACGCGAACACCGCGTCCGCCCCCAGCTCGGGCGCCTCCCCCGGCAGCGACACCACCGCCCCCGCCTCCTCGGCGATCAGCGCCCCCGCCGCCCAGTCCCACCGGGAGAGCCCGCGCTCGCAGTACCCGTCCACCCACCCCGCCGCGACCGCGCACAGGTCCAGCGACGCCGCCCCGGCCCGCCGGATGTCGCGCACCCGGCCCAGCAGCCGGGCGACCACCGCGGCGTGGTCGCGGCGGCGCTGCGCCGAGTAGGAGAACCCGGTGGCGACCAGCGACACGTCCAGTCCCGCGGGTTCCGCGACCCGCAGCCTGCGCCCGTCGAGCCAGGCGCCGTGCCCGCGGGCGGCGGTCCAGCGCCTGCCGCTGACCGGCTCCACGACCGCCCCGGCGACCGACACCCCGTCGACCTGGGCGGCCAGCGACACCGCGTACCAGGGGTAGCCGTAGAGGTAGTTCACCGTCCCGTCGATGGGGTCGACGACCCAGGTCAGGCCCGGTCCGGCCGCCCCGCCGCCCTCCTCACCCAGCACCGCGTCGCCCGGTCGCAGTTCGGCCAGCCGGGCTCGGACGAGGTCCTCGGCGGCCCGGTCGCCCGCGGTGACCACGTCGGTGCGGGTGCTCTTGGTGCCGACGTCGCGGATGGCCGCGGCCCTGGTCGACTCGGCCAGTGCCGCGGCGGCCACGGCCACGGTCTCGGCGATCTCCGCGAGGTCGCGTTCAGAGGTGCCCACCCGTCCATCCGACCACAGCCGGGACCGGACGGCTAATGTCACCGCTCGACGGCCACTGAATCGAATTTGAAAGGAACCGGGGATGGGTGCAGCCCGCGGCTTCGGAGTGGACATCGGCGGTTCCGGCATCAAGGGATGCGTGGTGGACCTCGATGGGGGGAAGCTCGAGGGCGAGCGGATCAGGATCCCCACCCCGACCCCGTCGACGCCGGAGGCGGTGTCGGAGGTGGTCACCTCGATCGTGAAGGACTTCGGGTGGACCGGGCCGGTCGGGGTCACCCTGCCGTCGGTGGTCAAGCGCGGGGTGGCGCACTCGGCGGCCAACATCGACAAGAGCTGGATCGGCACCGACGCCGCCGCGCTGTTCGCGGGCCGCCTCGGCCTGCCCGCGGACCAGGTGACCGTGCTCAACGACGCGGACGCGGCGGGCATCGCCGAGGTCCGCTACGGCCAGCCGCACGACCAGACCGGTGTGGTGGTGCTGCTGACCTTCGGCACCGGCATCGGCAGCGCGCTGTTCCTCGACGGCAAGCTCGTCCCGAACACCGAGTTCGGCCACCTCGAGATCGACGGCCACGACGCGGAGAAGCGCGCGGCGGCCTCGGCCAAGGAGGAGGAGGACCTGTCCTGGGAGCAGTGGGCCAAGCGGGTGACCCGCTACGTCCACGGCCTGGAGAACCTGATCTGGCCGGACCTCATCATCGCCGGTGGCGGGGTGAGCAAGAAGGCCGACAAGTGGCTGCCGCTGCTCGACGTCCGGACCAAGGTCGTGGCCGCCGAACTGCGCAACGACGCGGGCATCGTGGGGGCAGCGGTGGCCGCTGCGGCGGGGGCCAACCCCTGAAACCGCCCCCTGAGCGGGTGCACGAGCACATTTCGGGCTTGGCGTGTCCTCGGGACACGCCGCCCGTCGCTACAATGGAACAGGCCCGCGGCTGAGAAGCCCACCGGGCACTCCCCCGAACTCCGGCAGTGACCAGGCGTTTCCACACTCGGACGCAGCCGTGATGGACAGTTGTGAAAGGGCGTACGTGGCAGCCGCACGAACCGCAACCCGACGCTCCACCGCGTCGGCGAGCGCCGCCAAGACGACCAAGAGCGCACCGGCAGAGGACGAAGAGCTGGCGGGCGTGAACGGGACCAAGACGACGGCGCGGAAGGCCGCCGGGGCCAAGGCCCCACGCGCGCCGAAGAAGACCGCGGCCAAGTCCGGCCCCAAGAAGGCCGGGGACGGTCCCGACGGCGAGGAGCCGGACGAGGACGCCCCCGATCTCGCCGACCTCGAAGAGGTCGAGGTCGACCCGGTCGAGGAGGCCGTGGAGGAGCCGGAGGAGAAGGACACCGGCGGCAAGGAGACCAAGGACGGCGACTTCGTCTGGGACGAGGAGGAGTCCGAGGCGCTGCGGCAGGCCCGCAAGGACGCCGAGCTCACCGCCTCCGCCGACTCGGTCCGCGCCTACCTCAAGCAGATCGGCAAGGTCGCCCTCCTCAACGCCGAGGAGGAGGTCGAACTCGCCAAGCGCATCGAGGCCGGGCTCTACGCCGCCGAGCGCGTGCGCAAGTCCGAGGACGAGAACGAGAAGCTCCAGCCGCAGATGCGCCGCGACCTCCGCTGGATCGTGCGCGACGGCGAGCGGGCCAAGAACCACCTGCTCGAGGCCAACCTGCGCCTCGTGGTGTCGCTGGCCAAGCGCTACACCGGCCGCGGCATGGCGTTCCTGGACCTGATCCAGGAGGGCAACCTCGGCCTGATCCGCGCGGTGGAGAAGTTCGACTACACCAAGGGCTACAAGTTCTCCACGTACGCCACCTGGTGGATCCGCCAGGCGATCACCCGCGCCATGGCCGACCAGGCCCGCACCATCCGCATCCCGGTGCACATGGTCGAGGTCATCAACAAGCTCGGCCGCATCCAGCGCGAACTGCTCCAGGACCTGGGCCGCGAGCCCACCCCGGAGGAGCTCGCCAAGGAGATGGACATCACCCCGGAGAAGGTGCTGGAGATCCAGCAGTACGCCCGGGAACCCATCTCCCTGGACCAGACCATCGGCGACGAGGGCGACAGCCAGCTCGGTGACTTCATCGAGGACTCCGAGGCCGTGGTCGCGGTGGACGCGGTGTCGTTCACGCTCCTGCAGGACCAGCTCCAGTCGGTCCTGGCCACGCTCTCCGAGCGCGAGGCGGGTGTCGTCCGCCTCCGCTTCGGCCTCACCGACGGCCAGCCGCGCACCCTGGACGAGATCGGTCAGGTCTACGGGGTCACCCGCGAGCGCATCCGCCAGATCGAGTCCAAGACCATGTCGAAGCTGCGCCACCCGTCGCGCTCGCAGGTCCTGCGCGACTACCTGGAATAAACGGCTGATCGGCGTCGAGGCGTGTCCCCGCGGGGGCACGCCTCGACGTGTGATGTGCCCGTGGACGTCGACGGGGAGACATCGCCGTCCTCGGAGGAGGAGTCCCCCTCGGAAGCACTGCGGGACGACGCGGGGTCCTGTGTAGTCGCTCGACCACCTCGGGTGACCTCGTCACCGTTGCGCGAATCGCCTCGCCGGGGTGGCGCCTCGGGGAAATCCGCCCGTTCGGCCGATCAAGTCCAGGATGTGGTCGTCCGGAGCGTTCGCCCGTGGTGAACAGCATCTCAGATCATCGGGGATTCAGCTTCCGTTTGCGTGGCGTAAGCCCAGCTCCAGGGCCTTTTTTGCCTACCTCGGCGAGTAAAACCCCGGTTACCGGCTTTAACTCTGGATACGGGAACACTGCCGGGGGCCCAAACGTCTGTAAGAGTAGGAAGTGCGACCACGGCGGAGTTTCCGCCTCCGTGACCGCAGCCGATGAGGGCACCGGATCCATCCGGTGCCGGGACGGAGGGAGAACTCCCATGACGACGACTACGACGCTCACCCGCCCCGAGCTGACCGCTGCCGACCGCTGCGACCGGTGCGGCGCGGCCGCTCAGGTTCGCGCCGTACTTTCCTCCGGAGGAGAGCTCCTGTTCTGCGGCCACCACGCTCGGGCGCACGAGGACCGTTTGCGCGAGCTGGCGGCCGAGCTCCAGAAGGGCTGACAGTCGCGCCTGATCACGAGGAGGGCCGGTATCCCGCTGCGGGGTACCGGCCCTTCTCGTTGTCCGATCGACGGATCAGCACCTGGGACGCTGCCGGGAGGCGTGTGGGCGAGCCGGAGCCCCGGACGCGGGGGTTCAGACCATGTCGAGGACCGGTTCGAAGGCCAGTTCGGCGGCGCCGATCAGCTTCACGTCCGAGCCCATCGCCGAGGTGAGGACCCTGGTGCCGCCCACCGCCCGGCTCACCAGGGAGCGGCGGCTGACCTCGGCGCCCACGGCGGAGATCAGCGGCGGGGGCAGGGCGGTGAACAGGTCGCCCAGGACGACCAGTTCCGGGCCGAACACGTTGACGATGTTGACCAGGCCGATGGTCAGGAACTCGCGGAAGTCGCCCAGGACGGCGGTGATCCGCTCGGGGGTGGTCAGGGAGCGCAGTTCGGCGACGACCGCGCCGCGCGGTGTGCCCTCCGGGAGCTTGAGGGCGCGGCACAGGGCCAGTTCGCCCACCTCGGTCTCCCAGCACCCCCGGCTGCCGCAGTAGCAGGGGCGGCCGCGCGGGTTGACCACCATGTGGCCGAGTTCGCCCACGTACCCGGCGGTGCCGCGCAGGGCCGAGCCGTCGGAGATGACGCCGCCGCCGACGCCCACGTCCGCGGAGACGTAGACGGCATCGAGGGAGCCGCGGGCGGCGCCGCGGAGGTGTTCGGCGAGGGCGGCGATCTCCGCGTCGTTGGCGATGCGGATGGGGACAGAGAGGGCGCCGCCAAGGCGGTCGCCCAGGGGGACGTTGGTCCACTGGAGGTTCGGGGCCTCGTGGACGAAGCCGTCGGAGCGGCGGACGACACCCGGGACCGACACGCCCGCCCCGACCAGCCGCACGCCCAGTTCGGCGGCGAGGACCTGGGTGGACTCGATGACGTGGGTGATGACCTCGTCCGGTTCGCTGGCGCGGCCGTGCAGGTTCCAGCTGTTGCGGCCGAGCATCTCCCCGCCCAGGCCGACCAGGGCGATCGCCACCTGCTCGACCCGGATGTCGACCGCGACGACCACCGCGGCGTGCGCCTGCGGGAGGACCAGCAGCGACGGCCTGCCCGCGCCGGTGCGGGCCCGGGGCAGTCGTTCCTCGACCACCCCGGACTCCGCCAGCCCGTCGACCAGTGCCTTGATGGTGCTGCGGTTGAGCCCCAGTTCCGTCGCCAGGGACGCCCGGGTGGTGGGGCCCGCCACGTGCAGCCTGCGCAGCAGCGCGGTCCGGTTGTGCCTGCGCACCTCGTCGGGACGGGCTCCCGCCGTGGGCGTGCTGGTCACGTTCCTGCCTTCCGGTTTACCTGGTGGAGACCGCTGCCCGCCTGCGCGAGAGGGCGTCGACGGTGGCCGCCAGCAACAGTACGAGGCCGGTGACGATGTTGACCACGGCGGCGGGCTGCTTGAGCAGGCCGAGGCCGTTCTCCACGACCGCCAGCACCAGGCCGCCGACCACCGCGTGGAACACCTTGCCCCGCCCGCCGAACAGCGACGTGCCGCCGATGACGGCCGCGCCGACCGCGAACAGCAGGGTGTTGAGGCCACCGGCCTGCGGGTCGACCGAGCCGACCTTCGACGAGTACACGATCGCACCCAGGGCGGCCAGGGAGGAGGTGACGACGAACACGCTGGCCCGGATCTTGCCCACGTTGATGCCCGCGCGCCGGGCCGCCTCGGCGTTGCCGCCGACGGCGTAGATGTGGCGGCCGTAGCGGGTGCGGTTGAGCACGTAGGTGCCGATGACCAGCACCACGAGCACGATCGGCACCACGTACGGGACGCCCTGGATGACGATGGACTCGTTGGGTGAGCGGTTGAGCGTCAGCGCGAAGGTGGCCACCGCGCCGACCAGCGCGACCGCGCCTGCCTTGGCCAGCACCAGCGGCGTGGGCATGGTGACCAGGCCGCGCTTGAGCCTGCTGAAGTGCTCGCCGAGCACAACCGCGGCGTAGCCGCCCGCCGCGACGACGAACAGGACCCAGCTCCCGAGCACGGGCAGGTTGCCGTTGGCGACGGAGAACAGCACCGGCTGGGTGCCGATGCCGAACACGCCGCCGTCGCCGATGAACTGCAGGATGACGCCCTGCCAGGTGATGAACAGCGCCAGGGTCACCACGAACGACGGCATGCCGATCTTGGAGACCAGGAAGCCGGTGACCACGCCGATCGCGGTGCCGACGCAGACCGCCAGCAGCATCTCGATCCACGGGTTCGGCGCCGCACCGACCATGGCGATGACGATGGCGATCCCGGCCATGACCGCGCCCGCCCAGATGCGCATGAACAGCGCCAGGCCCGCCGCGACGACCAGGCCCGCGACGAACACGTAGAACACGGTGGAGCCCATGCCGCCGAGCAGGTTGCCCGAGCGCACGTAGTGCATGGCCATCACCGCCGCGGCCACACCGGAGGCGGTGCCCGCGGACAGGTCGATCTCGCCGAGCAGCAGGACGAACACCAGCCCCATGGCGATGATCATCTTGCCCGCGCCCTGGGCGAGCAGGTTCGCGGTGTTGTCCAGGGTGAGGAAGCTGTCGGACAGCACCCAGAACACCAGCACCATCGCGGCCAGGCCGAGGACGGCGGGCAGCGAGCCCAGCTCGCCGCCGCGCAGCCGCGCGAAGTAGTCGCGCAGCGCCTCGCCGCTGGACTGGGTGGTGGTGTCGATGCCGAAGTCGGAGATGGCGCCGCCGGTGTCGATCTTCTCGGTGGCCGGGGTTTCAGTCATTGGTGTGCCTCAGTGATCAGACTGTCGCGGACTCGGGGCGGGCCAGCCCGAGGTCTCCGGATCGGCCCGCGGTGATCAGCTCGACGACCTGGCCGTGCGTGACGTCCCTGGTCGGCACCTGGGCGACCATGCGGCCCAGGTAGAGGGTGGCGATCCGGTCGGCCACCTCGAACACGTCGGCCATGTTGTGGCTGATCAGCACCACACCCAGGCCCTGCTCGGCCAGCCTGCGCACCAGGTCGAGCACCTGCCGGGTCTGGGCGACGCCGAGCGCGGCGGTCGGCTCGTCGAGCAGCACGACCTTGCTCTCCCACAGCACCGACTTGGCGATGGCCACGGTCTGCCGCTGCCCGCCGGAGAGCGAGGAGACCGGGGTGCGCACCGACTTGACCGTGCGCACCGACAGCGAGGCCAGGGTGTCGCGGGCGGCCTTCTCCATGCTGGCCTCGTCGAGCATCCAGGCGCTGCCGCGCTCGCGGCCGAGGAACATGTTCTGCACGATGTCGAGGTTGTCGGCCAGCGCGAGGTCCTGGTAGACGACCTCGATGCCCAGGTCGGCGGCGTCGCGCGGGCCGTTGATCGTCACCGGCCTGCCGTTGAAGGACACCTGCCCGGAGTCGGTCGGGTGGATGCCCGCCACGCACTTGACCAGGGTCGACTTGCCCGCGCCGTTGTCACCGACGAGTGCGGTGACCTCACCGGCGCGCACGGTGAAGTCCACGTCGTGCAGCACGTGCACGGGTCCGAAGCTCTTGTTGAGCCCGGTGATCTCCAGAATGGGTTCGCTCATGGCGCGATCTCCTACGGGGAGGGACCGCCCCCGGCCCGGCGCGTGGGGGGAGACGCGCCGCGCCGGGGGCGGAGGACTTCGGTCAGCTGATGCCGAGCTGCGAGCACACCGGGGCGAGGTCGCCGCCGCAGATCTCCGACGCCTTCACGTAGCCCTGCGTCACGACCTCCTTGACGGTGTCCTTGGTGGTCAGCTTCGGCTCCAGCAGCACCGACTTCACCTTGCGGTTGGCCTTGGTGTCGTCGCTGCTCTGCTTGGCCAGCGCGTCGGCGCCCGCGGTGTCGCCCTTGGCCAGCAGGGCGGCCAGCGCGGCGGTGTTCTCCGCCTCTTCCTTGATCGGCTTGAACACGGTCATGTACTGGTCGCCGCGCAGGATCGCCATCAGGCCGTCCGCGGTCGCGTCCTGGCCGGTCACCGGGACCTTGCCGTTGAGGCCGTTCTTGCGCAGCACGGTGATCACCGCGCCTGCGAGGCCGTCGTTGGCGGCCACGACGCCGTCGACCTTGCCGCCGTTGCCGGTCAGGATCTGCTCGAAGGTGGTGCCGCCCTTCTGGTTGTCCCACCCGTCGATGGCCTGCTTCTGCACCAGCTTGAGCGTGCCCGCGTCGTACAGCGGCTTCAGGACGTTCTGCTGGCCGTTGTAGAACAGGGTCGCGTTGTTGTCGGTCGGGGCGCCCTCGATCTCGATGACCTGCGCGCCCGGCTTGTCCTTGAGCGCGTCGGCCAGCCCCTGGCCCTGGAGTTCGCCGACCTTCACGTTGTCGAAGGACACGTAGTAGTCGGAGCTGCCGCCGAGGTTGAGGCGGTCGTAGTCGATGGTGGGGATGCCGCGGGCCTTGGCCTTGGTCGCCACCGCGGTGCCGACCTCGGAGTTGATCGAGGCGATGACCAGGACCTTGACGCCCTGGCTGATCATGCCGTCCGCGAGGGTGGTGAACTTCTGCACGTCGCCCTGGGCGTTCTGGATGTCGGGGTCGAGGCCCTTGGCCCTCATCGCCGCTTCCAGCATGGGCTTGTCGAAGCCCTCCCAGCGGGCGGACGTCGCGGTCTCCGGCAGGATCACGCCCACCGGGATGCCGCCGCCACTGCTCGCGGTGTCGCTGGAACCGCCGGAAGCGGGCGGGGTGGCCTGGTTGGCCCCGCACGCCGTCAGGGTCAGGGCCGTACCCAGCCCCGCGGCCAGGAATGCCAGAGTCTTGCTGCGCATCACGATGTCCCTTTCGATGCCGCTGGACGGTGCCGCCTGGGCCCGGGGCGAGCTGTCCGTTCCAAATGTTGTGGGCCACAACATATGCCGTTCGACCGACGTCGGAAACCGGACTGACTCGATTCAGGTCCCTTCGGTGGGACACGGTTTGGCAACGGAGTGGACATCTGCGCGCAATGCGTCCGAACGGGTGTACGGATCGCGTCCGATCGGGTGCGGACCGTAGGCGCGCACACCGGGACACCCGCTCATCGGACCGCTTCCGCAGGTCACCGAGTCGACCCGGGACGCGGGCAGTACCTGACGCGGGGAGTTCGAGCGGGGACCGCTACCAGGAGCGCAGGGTGGCGATGCGCTCTTCGAGCTGCTCCACGGTGGCCATCGCGGTGGGCGGGCCGCCGCAGGTGCGGCGCAGCTCGCCGTGGATCATGCCGTGCGGCTTGCCGGTGCGGTGGTGGGCCATGCCGACCAGGGCGTTGAGCTCCTTGCGCAGCGTCGCCAGGCGCTCCTGGACCGACTGCGGGCGGGCGACCGGGACCTCCCTGGGCTTGGCCGCCTCCTCCGCCGCCTTGCGCGAGCGGGCCTGGAGCTGGTCGTCCTGGCGCTGCTTGAGCAGGGCGCGGACCTGGTCGGGTTCGAGCAGGCCGGGCAGGCCGAGGTACTCCTGCTCCTCGTCGGAGCCGGAGAACGCCGAGGTGCCGAACGAGGAGCCGTCGAAGATGACCTGGTCCAGCTCCGCCGAGGCGCCCAGGGAGGTGAACGCCTTCTCCTCCTCGCCCGGTTCGTCCTTGGTGCGGTTGGCGTCGGCGAGCAGGCCGTCGGCCCAGCCCTCCTCCTCCCGGTGCGGCTTGCCCAGGACGTGGTCGCGCTCGGCCTCCAGCTCGCTGGCGAGGTCGAGCAGCACCGGCACCGACGGCAGGAAGATGCTCGCGGTCTCCCCCGGGCGCCTGGCGCGCACGTAGCGGCCGATGGCCTGGGCGAAGAACAGCGGCGTCGAGGCGCTGGTGGCGTAGACGCCCACGGCCAGCCGGGGCACGTCGACGCCCTCGCTGACCATCCGGACCGCGACCAGCCAGCGGGCGGTGCCCTCGGAGAACTCCTGGATGCGGCCCGACGCCTTCGGGTCGTCGGAGAGCACCAGGGCCGGTTCCTCGCCGGTCATGGTGTGCAGGATCTTGGCGTAGGCCTTGGCGGTGACGTGGTCGGAGGCGATGACCAGCCCGCCCGCGTCCGGGATGCCGCCCTCGCGCAACTGGGTCAGCCGCACGTTCGCCGCGCCCAGCACCGACGGGATCCACTCCCCCGACGGGTCCAGCGCCGTGCGCCAGGCCCGGGCGGTCTGCTCGGCGGTCAGCGGCTCGCCGAGGCGGGCGGAGAACTCCTCGCCCGCGCTGGTGCGCCAGCTCGCCTCACCGGAGTAGGCCAGGAAGATCACCGGTCGGACCACGCCGTCGCGCAGCGCGTCGGAGTAGCCGTAGGTGTGGTCGGCCTTGGAGCGCTGGAAGCCCGCGCCGTCCGGCTCGTACTGGATGAACGGGATCGGCGAGTCGTCGGAGCGGAACGGCGTCCCGGTCAGCGCCAGCCGCCTGGTCGCCGGGGTGAACGCCTCGCGGACCGCGTCGCCCCAGCTCTTGGCGTCGCCGCCGTGGTGGATTTCGTCGAGGATCACCAGCGTCTTGCGCTGCTCGGTGCGCACCCGGTGCAGCGCGGGGTGCGCGGCGACCTGCGCGTAGGTGACCGCGACGCCCAGGTAGTCGCTGGAGGTCTGGCCCATCGAGTTGGTGAAGTTCGGGTCGATCGGGATGCCCGCCGCCGCGGCCGAGGCCGCCCACTGGTGCTTGAGGTGCTCGGTCGGGGCGACGACGGTGATCCGCTCGACCGTGCGGTCGGCGAGCAGCTCGGCGGCGACCCGCAGCCCGAAGACCGTCTTGCCCGCGCCCGGCGTGGCCACCGCGAGGAAGTCCTTGGGCCTGCGGGTGAGGTACATCGTCAGCGCGCGGCGCTGCCAGGCCCGCAGCGGTCGGGCGGGTGGGGTCCGCTGTTCCTGGGTGTCCGGTTCAACCTCGGCCCGGGTCACGGGATGCCCCAGCTCCTTCCAGCCACTCGGCGCACATGCGAACGCCCTCAATCGGCTCGCGCCGGGCGGCGGTGCGCGGCGGTCGGTCCCGGTGTGAGGGCGTCCGTGAGACTACCCGGCCCCCGTCGGTGATCGCCGCCTGACGCGACACGCGGGTAACGATCGCCCGGGCCGTGCGGCCGGATCACCACTGATGAGCCATGCTGGGCGCGATGAACCCGCTGTCCGGACACCCGACCGGCCGCGACGGCGCGCCCCCGCGGCGCCGGGGACCGTGGCGGCTGGTCAAGCGCACCCTGGGCAAGGCGTGGGGCGGGAACATCTTCTCCGAGGCTGCGGAGTCGGCGTTCTGGCAGGTCCTGTCGCTGCCGCCGCTGCTGCTGGGACTGCTCGGCAGCCTCGGTTACGTGGCGGAGTGGTTCGGCCGCGACGTCATCCAATCGGTGCAGGCCAGCATCATCGACATCTCCCGCACCGCGTTCAGCGGCAACGTGGTGACGCAGATCATCGAGCCCACGGTCAGCGACATCCTCACCGTCGGGCGCGGTGAGATCGTCTCGATCGGCTTCCTCATCTCGCTGTGGGCGGGCTCGTCGGCGATGTCGTCGTTCGTCGACGCGATCACCGTGGCGCACGACCAGTACGGGGTGCGCAACGAGGTGTGGCAGCGGATCTTCTCGCTGCTGATCTACATGGCCAGCCTGGTGCTGCTGATCGTGGGGCTGCCGGTGCTGGCGCTGGGACCGGACCTGTTGCCGAACCTGTTCCCGGTGTCCTGGCGGCCGACCATCATCGGTTACCTGTCGTTCACCTACTACCCGGCGATCGGGCTGTTGATCGTGCTGGCGCTGGCCACGCTCTACAAGCTGGCCCTGCCGCGCAAGCTGCCCTGGCACCGCGGGGTCCCCGGTGCGCTGCTGGCGATGGTGTTCTTCATCTTCTCCAGCATCGGCCTGCGGTTCTACATCGGCGCCATCACCTCCACCGGCTACACCTACGGCGCGCTGGCCACCCCGATCGCGTTCCTGCTGTTCGCCTACTTCATCGGGCTCGCGGTGGTGATCGGCGCCTACTTCAACTCCGCCATCCAGGAGCTGTGGCCCGCGAAGATGACCCGGCGGGAGCGGCGGCGCTGGCAGCGGCTGGAGCTGGATCGGGCGGCCGAGCAGATCCGCTCCGGGGAGAGCGCCCGGGCCTGGCGCGACGAGGACCCGGACGCCCGGACCGGGAACGGCACCCGGGGACCCGACTCAGTGGACAGGTCGACCCCACCTCCCCCCGTCGACACTGTGGACGGATCGGAACCGTTGGACACCAAGGAGAACGGGGTGCACCGGACGTCGCACACGCGGGGTGAGACCTCGTCCTGACGGCGTTCCCGGTGGACCGGAAAGGCTCTCAGGTTCGGTGTGCCAGGCTGACGCCACCCCGCGCGGGCAGCGGTGCCGCCGGGGTTTCACCGGGGTCACACCGAGGGGACACACACAGCCATGTCCGTGCTGGCAAGACTGAGCCTGGGCAACCGGGGACTGGTGGGGTTGCTCAGCCTGCTGGTCATCGGGTTCGGCGTCATCGCCCTGCCGTCGCTGCGCCAACAGCTCTTCCCGTCCATCGAGCTGCCCGCCGCGGTGGTCGTCGCGCCCTACCCGGGCGCCTCGCCCGACGTGGTCGACAGCGAGATCGCCGAGCCGATCGCCGCGGCCGCCCGGGGCATCCCCGGTGTCGAGCAGGTCACCACCCGCTCCGCCGAGGGCTCAGCGACGGTGCAGGTGCAGTTCGTCTACGGCACCGACCTCGACGGCGGGGTCGCGCAGATCCAGCAGGCGGTCAACCGGCTGCGCCCGCAGTTGCCGGAGGACGTGGAGCCGACCGTCACGCAGGGCAGCACCGACGACATCCCGGTCGTCACGCTGGCCGCCACGGTGGGCGCCGACGAGGCCGCCACGGCGGCCCGGCTGCGCGCGGAGGTGCTGCCCGGCCTGGAGGAGATCCCCGGTGTGCGGGAGGTGTCGCTGACCGGCGCGCGGGAGCAGACGGTCACCGTGACCCTCGACTACGCGAAGCTCGCCGCGGCCGGGGTGGAGCCGACGGCGCTGACCGCCGCGCTCTCCGCCGCGGGCCGCTCGACGCCCGCGGGAACCCTCAGCGAGGGCGACAACACGCTGTCGGTGCAGGTGGGCGGCCCGCTGGGGTCGGTGGACGACCTGCGGGCGCTGACCGTTCCCGGCCGCGCGGGCCCGGTGCGGCTGGCCGACATCGCCACCGTCGAGCAGGGCCTGGCCGCCCCGACCGCGATCACCCGCACCGACGGCCAGGCCACCCTCGGCGTGTCGATGACCATGACCGCCGACGGCAACGCCGTGGACATCTCCCGGGCGGTGCGCGGCAAGCTCGACGAGCTGGGCCGGTCGGCGGGCACGAAGCTGACCGTCGTCTCCGACCAGGGACCGCAGGTGGAGAAGGCGATCAGCGGCCTGACCACCGAGGGGCTGCTGGGGCTGCTGTTCGCGGTGGTCGTGATCCTGCTGTTCCTGCTGTCGCTGCGCTCGACGCTGGTGACGGCGGTGTCGATCCCGCTGTCGGTGCTGGTGGCGCTGCTGGCGCTGTGGATCGGCGACCTGTCGCTGAACCTGCTGACGCTGGGGGCGCTGACCATCGCCATCGGCCGGGTCGTCGACGACTCGATCGTGGTGCTGGAGAACATCAAGCGACACCTGGGTTACGGCGAGCCCAAGCAGCGGGCGGTGCTCGACGGTACCCGGGAGGTGGCGGGCGCGGTGACCGCGTCGACGCTGACCACGGTGGCGGTGTTCCTGCCGATCGCGTTCGTCGGCGGCATCGCCGGTGAGCTGTTCGGGCCGTTCTCGATCACCGTGACGGTGGCGCTGCTGGCCTCGCTGGTCGTGTCGCTGACGGTGGTGCCGGTGGTGGCGTACTGGTTCCTCAAGCCGCCCGCGGTCCCCGCCGACGCCGCCGCGGCCGAGGCCGCCCGCGAGGCCGCGATCGCCGAGGAGCGCAGGAGCCCGCTGCAACGCGCTTACGTGCCGGTGCTGCGGTTCGCCACCCGCAAGCGCGGGGTGACGGTGCTCGTGGCCCTGCTGATCTTCGCAGGCACGGGCGTGCTGGCGGGCCAGTTGACGACCAACTTCCTCGACCAGTCCGGCAACACCGCGCTGCGGCTGACCCAGGAGCTGCCGCCCGGCGCGAGCCTGGCCGCCCGCGACGAGGCGGCGCGCGAGCTGGAGGCCGTGCTCGGCGAGGCCGAGGAGGTCGAGACCTACCAGGTGACCGTCGGCGGCGACCGGCAGTTCGCGGCCTTCGGCCTCGGCGGCAACGGGGCCACCTCGGCGAACGCCACCGTCCGCGAGGGCACCGACCTGACCGCGTTGCAGGACCGGCTGACCGAGCGGCTGGCCGGCGTGCCCGGTAGCGGCACGGTGAAGTTCGGCGCGGCGGCGGCCGGCTTCGCCTCCGACACCGTGCAGGTCGTCGTCACCGCCCCGGACGCGGCGTCGCTCAAGACCGCCGCGGACGCCGTGCAGCGGGTCGTCTCGGGGACCCCGGGGCTGGCCGAGGTCAGCAACGACCTCGCGGTCAGCGCGCCCCGGGTGCAGGTGCTCGTCGACCAGCGGGCCGCCGCGGCGCGCGGGCTGAGCACGCAGACCGTCGCCCAGTTCGCCACCCAGGCGCTGCGCGGCATCCCGGTCGCGGAGCCGGTGATCGGCGGCACCCGGCAGCAGGTCGTGCTGCGCACCGGGACCGCGCCCGGTGACGTCAACGCCCTGCGCGCCCTCCCGCTGCCCGGCGCGGGCGGCGTGGTGACGCTGGGCGAGGTGGCGCAGGTGTCCACAGTCGACGGTCCGGCCCAGGTCCGGCGCACCGGGGGCGAGCGCAGCACCACCGTCTCGGCCAAGGCGACCGGTGCCGACCTGGGCGCGGTCACCGCCGACCTGACCGCCCGGCTGGACGCGACCCCCCTCGCCGGGGGCGCGGAGTACGAGATCGGCGGGGTCAGCGCCGATCAGGCCTCGACGTTCCAGGACCTCGGGCTGGCCGTGCTGGCGGCCATCGCCATCGTCTTCATGATCATGGTGGCCACGTTCCGCAGCCTGGTGCAGCCGCTGATCCTGCTGGTGTCCATCCCGTTCGCCGCCACCGGCGCGATCGGCCTGCTGCTGGCCACCGGCACCCCGCTGGGCCTGCCGTCGCTGATCGGGATGCTGATGCTGGTGGGCATCGTGGTCACCAACGCGATCGTCCTGATCGACCTGGTCAACCAGTACCGGGCCGACGGCATGTCCGTCGCGGACGCGGTCGTGGAGGGCGGTCGCCGCAGGCTGCGGCCCATCCTGATGACCGCCGCGGCGACCATCTTCGCCCTGGTCCCGATGGCGCTGGGCATCACCGGGGAGGGCGGGTTCATCGGCAAGCCGCTGGCCATCGTGGTCATCGGCGGGCTGATCAGCTCGACCCTCCTGACCCTGGTCCTGGTGCCGACCCTCTACACGGTGGTCGAGGACCTCAAGGAGCGCAGGCGGGCGAAGAAGCTCCCACCGCCGCAGGCCCCGGTCGAGCCGTCACCGGAGCCCGTCACCAGCTCCGCCTGACCCCCGGACGGCGAAGGGCCCCGCGCGTGCGGGGCCCTTCGCCGTCCCTGCGGCCTTCCCACTCCAGGCGCAGCGGCCGCGGGGGGAGCGAACGCCGCTCAGTCCTTCATCTGCTCGTAGATCTTCTTGCAGTCGGGGCAGACCGGGGAGCCGGGCTTGGGGCTCTTCGTCACCGGGAAGACCTCGCCGCACAGGGCCACGACCATGTTGCCCATGACCGCGCTCTCGGCGATCTTGTTCTTGCGGACGTAGTGGAACATCTTCGGCGTGTCGTCGCCGGTGGTCTCGGTGCCCTCCGGGCGGGTGTCGACCTCGGGGAGGGTCTGGGTGGGTGCGCTCATGGCTCCATGATGCAACACCGCGCCGAAAACCCGCTCGGGCGGTGGCGCCGTGCGGCAGGATGCCGGGCATGTTCCAGAAGGTGCTGGCCGGTTTCGGCTCCGGTGGGGCGAAGGTCGACGCCCGCCTCCTCGACCGCGCCGTCCGGCCGGGCGGCGTCCTGCACGGCGAGGTGCTGCTCCTCGGCGGGCAGGTCGACCAGGAGGTCGACGCGCTCGGCGTCACCCTGCTGACCAGGGTGGAGACCGGCGACGGCGGCAAGACCGCCGACCTGCCGGTGCAGACCGTGCGGCTGGCCGACCACGAGACGGTTCGGGCTGGCAGTCAGCTCCGGGTGCCGTTCGAGGTGCACCTGCCCTGGGAGACGCCGGTGACCACGGTGTTCGGCAAGCACCTGACCGGCATGGCGGTGGGCCTGCAGACCAACCTCGACCTGGCGGGCGCGGTGGTCGACCCGCAGGACGTGGACGCGGTGGCGGTCGAGCCGCTGCCCGCCCAGCACCGGGTCCTGGACGCGGTGAGCAGGCTCGGCTTCACCTTCCGCGAGGCGGGCATGGAGCGCGACCGGCTCGACGGCGTCGACCAGCAGCTCCCGTTCTTGCAGGAGATCGCCTTCGGCCCCTCCCCCGCGTTCGAGCGGGTCTTCGACCGGGTGGTGGTGACGTTCCTGGCCCGGCCCGCCGACGTGCAGGTGGTGCTGGAGGTGACCAAGCGGGTGCGGGTGGCCAGGGGCGGTGGCCTGGGCAACCGCGGGCAGGCGTTCCTCGGCTCGTTCACCGTGGCCCACGCGGCGGTCGGGGCGAACTGGGAGCAGCGGCTGGAGGGCTGGTTGCGGCAGGTCGCGGCCCCGCGCGGCATCTTCGACTGAGCCCGGCCGACCCCGGGCGCGCGGGCGGGCTGGGGCTGACGCATGATGCCCGGCGTGAGTGGAACCGAGCACCTGGTCCTGGCCGAAGAGGTCGCCGACGCGCTGGCCGAGGGCCGCGGCGTCGTCGCGCTGGAGAGCACCCTGCTGGCGCACGGGCTGCCCGCGTCGGTGAGCCTGGACGTCGGCAGGCGGCTGGAGGACGTCGTCCGGGCGGCCGGGGCGGTCCCGGCGACCATCGCCGTGCTCGACGGCCGGGCCAGGGTCGGCCTCGACGGCGGGCAGTTGGAGCGGCTGTGCGCCGACGACTCCGGCCTGCGCAAGCTCTCCCGCCGCGACCTGGGCCCGGCGCTGGCCCTGGGCCACGACGGGGCGACCACGGTGGCCGCGACCGCGACCCTGGCCGCCCAGGCGGGCATCGGCGTGTTCGCCACCGGCGGCCTCGGCGGCGTGCACCTGACCGTGCCGCGCGGCGCGGCGGCCTGGGACGTCTCCGCCGACCTCGACGTGCTGTCGGCGACCCCGGTGACGGTGGTGTGCTCCGGGGTGAAGTCGGTCCTCGACATCGCCGCGACGGTGGAGGTGCTGGAGACCCGGTCGATCCCGGTCCTGGGCTACCGCACGGACTCCTTCCCCAGCTTCTACCTGCGGGTGTCCGCCTTCGAGGTGCCGTGGCGGGTCGAGGACCCGAAGCAGGCCGCCGCCGCGATCGCCGCGCACCGCGACCACGTGCCCGGCGGTGCGGGCGTGCTGCTGGTGAACCCGATCCCGGCGGAGCACGAGCTGGACCGGGAGCTGCACGACCGGCTGCTGCTGGAGGGCATGGACCTGCTGCGCGAGCGCGACGTCCGCGGCAAGGACGTCACCCCGGTGCTGCTCGACCACTTCCACCGCGGCAGTGGCGGCGCCAGCCTCACCGCCAACATCGAACTGGTCGCCGACAACGCCAGGGTGGCCGCCGAGGTCGCGGTGGAGCTGGCTCAGCCCCGGTAGATCCTGGCCACGACGTCCTCGATGTCGGGTTCCTGCACGGACAGGTCGCGCAGCGGCACGATCCTGGCGAGCGCGGCGACCACCTCGCCCGCCGCCCGGCCGTCGAGGGTCAGCGTGACCCGGGTGCCGTCGGCCTCCACCGCCGTCACCGCGGCGCCCGGCACGGTCTGCCCGACGGGCCAGGGCGCGTCGAGGTCGGCGACGATCGTGCGGCGCGAGCCGTAGCGGGTGTGCAGGGCGTCGAGGGAGCCGTCGTGCACGACCCGGCCGTGGTCGATCACCACCAGCCGCTCGCACAGCTTCTCGATGTCGGCGAGGTCGTGCGTGGTCAGCACGACGGTGGTGTCGCCGCGGCGGTCCAGCTCGGTGAGGAACCCGCGGACGGCCTGTTTGCTCAGCACGTCGAGGCCGATGGTCGGCTCGTCGAGGAACAGCACCTCCGGGCCGTGCAGCAGCGCCGCGGTCAGCTCGCCGCGCATCCGCTGCCCGAGGGAGAGCTGGCGGACCGGGGTGCGGGTGAACTCGTCGAGGCCGAGCAGGTCGGAGCAGGTGCGCAGCCGGGCGGTGTGCTCGGCGGCGGGCACCCGGTAGATGTGGCGCAGCAGTTCGAAGGACTCCCCCAGCGGCAGGTCCCACCACAGCTGCGAGCGCTGCCCGAACACCACCCCGATCCGGCGGGCCAGCGTCGTGCGGTCGGCCACCGGGTCCAGCCCGCACACCCGCACCCGGCCGGCGCTGGGGGTCAGCACACCGGTGAGCACCTTGAGGGTGGTGGACTTCCCCGCGCCGTTGGGCCCGATGTAGCCGATCAGCTCACCGCGCCCGACGACCAGGTCCACCCCGTCCACAGCGGACACGACGGTGCGCTCGCGGCGCAGTCGCCCTGCCTTGGTGGTGACGGTGAAGTCCTTGCGCAGACCGGAAACCTCGATGATCATGATCCCGTGCTCCGGTAGTTGCGGACCCCCGCGCGCCAGAACAGCGCGGCGAGGCAGGCGGCGACGAGCGCGACCACCGGCGAACACCAGCGCAGCCAGTCCGGCAGGCCGAGCGGGTCCGAGCGGCCGAGCAGGGCGAGGGCGGGCAGGTACGCCACGAACGCGAACCCCAGGGCGATGGCGAACAGGTCGCGGAACCAGCCGCCGAACATGGTGACCGGGTAGGAGGTGAAGTCCCGGCCGCCGTAGGTGAACGCGTTGGCGACCTCCCCGGACTCGATCCACCAGAACGCCACGGTGGCCCCGGCGACGAACAGGCTGCCGAAGAAGACCCCGCCCACCAGCGGCGCGACCACCGCCAGCACGGCCGCGCCGACGGTCCAGTGCACCCCCGCGACGGCCAGCGCGACGACGTAGAGCACGAGCCCCTGCACGACGCGGCCGACCCGGCGGAAGGCGAAGTTCACCGCCACGAGCTGCGCCAGCGTCGACAGCGGTCGCAGCAGCAGCGAGTCGAACTGCCCGCTGCGCACGTACTCGCGCAGCCGGTCGGCGGTGCCCACGGCCATGTCGGCCAGGGAGAACGACGACGCCGACAGCGCCGCCATGAGCAGCACCGGCCCGCCGCCGAACCCGCCGAGTCCCCCGGTCACCGAGAACAGCACGAAGACCGTGGCGATGTCGAGGGCGTTGACCGCCATGCTGCCGAACAGGTCGATCAGGAACGAGGCCCGGTACTGCGCCTGGGAGCGGATCTGCGCCCGGACGACGTGCGCGTAGACGCGGGCGCTAGCCACCCTGCACCACCAGCCTGCGCACCCCGCGCCGCTGCACCACCCGGCAGGCCCAGAGCAGCAGAAGGGCCCACGCGGCCTGCCCGGCGAGCACCAGCAGCCCGTGCCCGAGCCCGCCGCGCTCGACCGCGATGTCGATCGAGGACTGCATCAGCACCGGGAACGGCGTGGCCACCCACAGCAGCGTCGAGAGCCACTCCGGCAACACCGCCAGCGGGAAGTACAGGCCGCTGGCGAAGCCGGAGAAGAACACCCACACCATGTTCAGCCCGCGGATGTCGAGCAGCCAGAACGCGGTGAGGCCGATCAGGTAGCGGCAGGCGAAGCCGGTGACCACCGCCAGCACCAGCGACAGGAGCAGGACCGGGTACACCAGCGGGTTGTCCGGCACGTACAGCCCGAACGCGACCGCGCCCACCGCCAGCGGGACGGCGAGCCGGGTCAGCACGGCGAAGCAGGCCCGGCCCAGGTCGGTCCACAGGTAGGTCCACAGTGGATCGATCGGGCGCAGCAGGTCGGCGACCACGTCCCCGGTCCGCACCCGCTCGGCCAGGTCCAGCGGCGTCCAGCTGTTGACCACGGCGAGCATCCCCTGCCCGAGCCAGACGTAGGTGACCAGCTCCGGGCCGCTGTAGCCCGCCACCGTGCCCGCCTCCGCGGCGACCGAGAGCAGCAGGTAGCAGCGCAGGAAGCCGAAGACGCTGTTGGTGAAGATCCCGGCGACGGTGGCCTGGCGGTAGGTGGAGTAGCGGCGGAACCCGGCCGCGAGGAGGGCCAGCGGGGCGCGCGACACTGCCTGCCTCCTCCGGGGGTCGTGGCCGCGGACGGGGCGGCCGAAGGGGCTTTCTACCCTAGGGCGCCGGGCGCCCGCGACCCGGTTTCCGCACCGACGCAGTTCGCCCCGCTGGAGGACCGCATGCCCGACGCCCCCGCCGTGGTCGTGGTCGGCGACGCCGCGCTGGACGTGCTCGCCCGCCACCGCGACCCGATCGCGCACGGCGGCGACACCCGGGCCCGGGTGCGGATCACCCCCGGCGGGGCGGGCGCGAACACCGCCGCCTGGCTCGCGCACGCCGGGGCGGCGACCACCCTGGTCGCCAGGGTCGGCGCGGACACCGCCGGGCAGCAGGTCCGGGCCGAACTGGAGGCGATGGGCGTGGCCTGCGCCTTCGCGGTCGACCCGACAGCGGCCACCGGCTGCGTGGTCGTGCTGGTCGACGACACCGGCCAGCGCAGCATGCTGCCCGACCGGGGCGCCAACACCGGTCTGGTGGGCGCCGACGCGCACCCGGCCGTGCTCGCCGCCGCGGACCACCTGCACCTGTCCGGGTACGTGCTGCTCGACGAGACCTCGCGCCAGGGCGGCCTGGACGTGCTGGCGGCGGCGCGGGCGGCGGGCCTGAGCACCTCGGTGGACCCGCAGTCGGCCGCGCTGATCGAGGACCCGGCGGCGTTCCTGGACTGGGTGCGCGGCACCGACCTGCTGCTGCCCAACAACGACGAACTGCACGCCCTGACCGGCTCGCGCGACCCGCTGAGCGCGAAGTCGCTGCTCGACGCCGTGGGCGCGGTGGCGGTCACGGACGGGCCGCGGGGTGCGTGCTGGGTGTCACCGGACACGGTGGTGTCGGTCCCGGCGGGGGAGGCCACCTGCGTGGACTCGACCGGGGCCGGGGACGCGTTCGACGCGGGTCTGCTGGTGGCGTGGCTGTCCGGGGCGGGCCCGGAGGAAGCGCTGCGGGCGGGTGTGGCCGCGGGGAGCGCGGCCGTGGGCCGGGTGGGCGCACGACCGCTCGTCCGCGGCTGATCAGCCCTCGATCACCTCGTGGTTCTTCGCCTCGATCGCGGTGGCCTCGCGCCGGTAGCGGTTGACCTTCTCCGCCTTGCGCGGCGGCCGGTCGTTGGCGATCAGCACCGCGATCCAGGGCAGCGGGACCGACAGCGCGACGAACCCCAGGGCCAGCCACCAGGTGTGGTAGGTCAACCCCGCCAGCAGCAGGCAGGGGATGCGCAGGCTCATCATGATCATGTACTTGCGCTTGCGGGCCGCGAACTGGTCTTCGTACGACGGCTCGGCCTCGGTGATCAGAACCGGGGTGCCGCCACGGTCGGAGTCCTTCACGACACCACCTCCTCGCTCATCGTAGAACGCGGTAGTACTAGCACCGCATCCCCAGCTTGCGCCATCCGGGTGGACATGGCCACGTGAGTCGAAGCGCATTCGGTGTCCCCCGGTAGAAAAGGAGCCATGGCCCAGACCCGCCGGGAGAGTCCGCTCGCCCGGCTGCGGTATCGCGTCGCGGCCGCCAACCTCGCGCGCCACCTGCCCGGGGAGCCGTGCCGGGTGCTGGACGTGGCGGGCGGCGCGGGCGGCGACGCGCTGCCGCTGGCCGCGCTCGGCCACGAGGTCACCGTCCTCGACCCGGCGGGCGCCCTGCTGGAGTGCGCCCGCACCCACGCCGAGGGCCTGCCCGGCCGGGTGCACGTGGTGCAGGCCCACGCCGAGGACGTGCCGCACCTGTTCACCGCCGCCGCCTTCGACGTGGTGCTCTGCCACGGCCTGCTGCACCACGTCGACGACCGGGTGGCGCTGCTGCGCGCGGTGACCGCCCCGCTGCGCCCCGGTGGCCTGCTGTCGGTCGTCGGCCCCAACCCGGCCGCCGACCCGCTCATCGCCGCGGACGCGGGCGACCTCGACCGCGCGCTCGCCCTCGCAGGCTCCGGCCGGGTCTGGGTGGACGGGGTGCGGGCCGCGCTGCCCGCCTGCTCCGCCGACGACGTCCGCGCCGACCTCACCGCGCTGGGCGCAGAGCCGATCGCGCACTACGGCATCCGCTGCGTCGCCGACCTGGTGCCGCCCCGGGTCGACCCGGACGCGCTGGAGGTCCTGGAGCTGGCCCTCGCCGACCGGATGCCCTACCCGCTGCTCGCCCGCTTCTTCCACCTGCTCGCCCGCCGGGGCTGATCGGGCGGGGCGTGCGAACATGCCCCGGTGTCCAACCGGCTTCCCGTCATGACCGACGACTTCTGCCTGCGCCTCGCCGACTCACTGCGCGAGGCCGACTACGACGGCGACGGGGTGGTGGCCGCCCTCGGTGAGCAGGCGCACGCCGCCCTGGGCCGCAACGAACCCGAGCCCGCCCGCCGCGCCACCCGCGGCGGCTCCCCGGTGGAGACGCTGATCCGGCTGTTCCTCGTCGGCGACGCCCAGCCCCGCGAGCGCGTCGCGGCGGCCCTGACCGGCGTCGACCTGGACGAGGCCACCGCCACCGGCCTGCTGCGCGTCGACGGCGGCACCGTGCGCGCCGGGCTGGACCTGCGCCCGCACGCCGACGAGGACGGCTCCTGGTGGGTGCTCGCCGACCTCGACTCCGACCAGCTCGGCGGCCCGGTCGGCACTGACCACGTGCTCGGCATCGGGCACGCCTCGCTCAGCCTGGCCAGGGCCACCACCCGCCGCCCGGTCGGCACCGTGCTCGACCTGGGCACCGGCTGCGGCGTGCAGGCGCTGCACGCGAGCAGGCACGCGGGCGCCATCACCGCCACCGACCTGTCCTCGCGGGCGCTGGCGTTGGCCTCGGCGACCTTCCGGCTCAACGCGCTCAAGGTGGAGACGCTGCGCGGGTCGTGGTTCGAGCCGGTCGAGGGCCGCACGTTCGACCAGGTGGTGTGCAACCCGCCGTTCGTCGTCGGGCCGCCCCGGGTGGACTACGTCTACCGCGACTCCGGGCTCGCGGGCGACGACGCCAGCGCGCTGGTGGTGCGCGGGGTGCCGAAGGTGCTCAACCCCGGCGGTACCGGGCAGTTCCTGGCCTCCTGGCTGCACCGGCGCGGCGAGGACTGGGCCGACCGGGTGACGTCCTGGCTGCCCGACGAGGGCGTGGACGCCTGGTTCGTGCAGCGCGACGTCGCCGAACCCGCGCTCTACGTCGGCACCTGGCTGCGCGACGCGGGCATCGACCCCCGCTCGGCGGAGGGCTCGGCCAAGGCATCGGCGTGGTTGGACTGGTTCGACGAGAACGGCGTCTCCGGTGTCGGCTTCGGCTTCGTGACGCTGCGCGCCACCGACAGCGACACCGAGGTGGCCTGCGAGGACCTGCGCCACCACTACGACGACCCGCTGGGCGAGGAGGCGGGCCGCTGGCTGGACCGGGTGGCCTGGCTGCGCGCGCACGCCTCCGCCGAGGCCCTGCTGGCCGCGACCTACGTGGTGGCGCCGACGGTGGTGCTGGAGCGGGTCGCCGAGCCGGGCGACGACGGCTGGCGCGAGCTGGTCCGCAGGCTGCACCGCACCGACGGGCCGGGCTGGCAGCAGGAGACCGACGAGCTGGTGACCGCCCTGCTGGCGGGCTGCCGGGGCGCGCTGCCGATGGGCGAACTGCTGGCGCTGCTGGCCGCCGGGCACGGGGTGCCCGCCGGGGAGGTCGTGGCCGCGGCGGTCCCGGTCGTGGCGGACCTGGTCACGCACGGGATGCTGCTGCCGGTGGACCTGGCGTGAGGGCGGTCGTCGCCCGCGTGACCCGGGCGTCGGTCGTGGTCGACGGCGAGACCGTCGGCGCGATCGACGAACCGGGGCTGCTGGTCCTGCTCGGGGTGCACGTGGAGGACACCGCGGCGCAGGCCGCCACCATGGCGCGCAAGCTGCACGAGCTGCGGCTGCTCCGGGACGAGGAGTCATGCGCCGACACCGGGGCCCCGCTGCTGGTGGTGAGCCAATTCACACTCTACGGCGATGCCCGCAAGGGCCGCCGCCCGTCGTGGACCGCGGCCGCCCGGCCGGAGGTCGCCGAACCGCTCGTGACCGCGACCGTGGCCGACCTCCGGGCCCGCGGTGCCCGGGTGCAGACCGGTCGGTTCGGCGCCGAGATGGCGGTCGAGAGCGTCAATGACGGCCCCTTCACCGTGGTCCTGGACATCTGAGGCACCCGCGCGCACCTCGAACCGTCTGCGGTGGACGGTGGCGGTCGGCGGGTGACCGAAGTCCCTGTTCGTTCCCCCGGTTCCCGGGTACCCCCGGAGTTCTCAGCCAAAGCTCAGGCAAACCTGAGCAACCGCGCAGGTCGACGTGGCGTCATCCATGTGGGAGAGCGGGAACGAATCCGGTCCCCACGGCGTTTCCACAGTCAGAACCACCGCGACAGGGGGAGGGAGCACCATGACGGTCCCGCAGCAGCGCGAGTCCGAGCAGCTCACCTACGAAGCCGACCTCGACGCCCAAGGGCCCGCCGCCGACCTCGTCCGGGTGTACCTCAACGGAATCGGCCGCACGGCACTGCTCACCGCGGCGCAGGAGGTGGAGCTGGCCAAGCGCATCGAGGCGGGGGTCTTCGCGCAGCACATGCTCGACACCGCGCCCGCGCTGTCCCCCGCGCGCCGCGCCGAGTTGCGCGCGCTGGTGGCCGACGGGCTCTCCGCCAAGAACCACCTGCTCGAGGCGAACCTGCGGCTGGTCGTGTCGCTGGCCAAGCGCTACACCGGCCGCGGGATGCCGCTGCTCGACCTGATCCAGGAGGGCAACCTCGGGCTCATCCGCGCGGTCGAGAAGTTCGACTACACCAAGGGTTTCAAGTTCTCCACCTACGCCACGTGGTGGATCCGCCAGGCCATCACCCGAGGCATGGCCGACCAGGGCCGCACCATCCGGCTCCCGGTCCACCTGGTCGAGCAGGTCAACAAGCTCGCCAGGATCAAGCGCGACCTGCACCAGTCCCTGGGCCGCGAGGCCACCAAGGACGAGCTGGCCAAGGAAGCGGGCCTGACCCCGGAGAAGGTCGCCGACCTGCTCGACCACGCCCGCGACCCGGTGAGCCTGGACATGCCGGTCGGTGCCGAGGAGGACGCCCCGCTGGGCGACTTCATCCAGGACGGCGAAGCGACCGACGCCGAGAGCGCGGTCATCTCCGGCCTGCTGCAGGACGACATGCGCCGCGTCCTGGCCACCCTGGACGACCGCGAGCAGTCCGTCATCCGCCTGCGCTACGGCCTCGACGACGGCCAGCCGCGCACCCTTGACCAGATCGGCAAGAGCTTCGGCCTCTCCCGCGAGCGGGTCCGCCAGATCGAGCGCGAGGTCATGTCCAAGCTCCGCCAGGGCGAGCGGGCCGAGAAGCTCCGCGCCTACGCCAGCTAGCCCAACCGATCACCTACAGCTCCGAGATCAGGCCGGTCCCCCCGCGGACCGGCCTGATCGTTTTGGGGGAACTTCCAGAAAACGAGCAACCTTCGCTCCCTCCACGCCGTCCTGGTATGCGAGTCACCCGAACAGCAGCGTTGACATGTGACCCCGGTCACGAGAACCTGAGTGACCCACAATCTTGGCGGACCGGCGACCCCGGCATCCGCCTGCGACGGGAGGTCGGGACGGCCGGGGGCCGCCCCGGCCTTCCGGCATCCCGGGGGGTGTTCGCGCTTCGCGCTTCCCCCTTGCCTCCAGGGTCGTACCTGGGGGGCGACCCCCCAGACCCCCACGGTGCGGTGGGTTCCTGAACCAGCGTGGTCGTGGCGGGCTTCGCAGGCTGCGGCTTGGGGCTGGGTGTGGCGGCGGTTACGCGGGGTCCGGATCACAGGGAGCCCGCGTGGGGGCGGGGGTAGGTTCCTTGGCACATCTCGCGCGCAAGGGAGCCCGCTCATCGTGACCGCCACCACGAACTTCGAGTACACCGACGTCCTGCCGCTCGCGCCCGACACCACCACCGAGTACCGGCTCGTCAGCCCGGACGGGGTCAGCGTGGTCGAGGCCGCCGGGCGCCGGTTCCTCCAGGTCGAGCCGGAGGCGCTGACCCTGCTCGCCAAGGAGGCGATCAAGGACATCCAGCACCTGCTGCGCACCAGCCACCTCGCCCAGCTCCGCGCGATCGTCGACGACCCCGAGGCCAGCGGCAACGACCGGTTCGTGGCCATGGACCTGCTGCGCAACGCGTGCATCGCCGCGGGCGGCGTGCTGCCGATGTGCCAGGACACCGGCACCGCGATCGTCATGGGCAAGCGCAGCGAGAACGTGCTGACCGGCGGCACCGACGAGCAGGCGCTCTCCCGGGGCATCTTCGAGGCCTACCAGGAGCTGAACCTGCGGTACTCGCAGATGGCCCCGGTCACCTTCTGGGACGAGAAGAACACCGGCAGCAACCTGCCCGCCCAGATCGACATCCACACGAAGCCGGGCACCGACCCCGGCTACGAGTTCCTGTTCATGGCCAAGGGCGGCGGTTCGGCGAACAAGACCTTCCTCTACCAGGAGACCAAGGCCGTCCTGAACCCGACGCGGCTGGCGAAGTTCCTCGACGAGAAGCTGCGCTCCCTGGGCACCGCCGCCTGCCCGCCGTACCACCTGGCGATCGTCGTCGGCGGCCTCAGCGCCGAGCAGAACCTCAAGACGGCGAAGCTGGCCTCCGCCCGCTACCTGGACAACCTGCCCACCGAGGGCTCCGCCCTGGGCCACGCCTTCCGGGACGTGGACCTGGAGCGGCAGGTGCTGGACATGACCCGGCAGTTCGGCATCGGCGCCCAGTTCGGCGGCAAGTACTTCTGCCACGACGTGCGGGTGATCCGGCTGCCCCGGCACGGCGCCTCCTGCCCGGTCGGGCTCGCGGTGTCCTGCTCGGCGGACCGGCAGGCCAAGGCGAAGATCACCCCGGACGGGGTGTTCCTGGAGGCGCTGGAGCGCGACCCGGCCCGGTTCCTGCCCGAGGTGCACGGCGAGGAGCTGTCCGACGAGGTGGTCCAGGTCGACCTGACCCGGCCCATGTCGGAGATCCGCGAGCTGCTGGCGACGCTGCCGGTCAAGACGCGGCTGTCGCTGACCGGTCCGCTGGTGGTCGCCCGCGACATCGCCCACGCCAAGATCAAGGAGCGCCTGGACGCGGGCGAGGGGATGCCGCAGTACCTCAAGGACCACCCGGTCTACTACGCAGGCCCGGCCAAGACCCCCGAGGGCTACGCTTCCGGGTCGTTCGGGCCGACCACCGCCGGGCGGATGGACTCCTACGTCGAGCAGTTCCAGGCCGCGGGCGGGTCGATGGTCATGCTGGCCAAGGGGAACCGCTCCAAGCAGGTGACCGACGCCTGCCAGGCGCACGGCGGCTTCTACCTCGGTTCCATCGGCGGCCCGGCCGCGCGGCTGGCGCAGGACTGCATCCGCAAGGTCGACGTGCTGGAGTACGCCGAACTGGGCATGGAGGCGGTGTGGAAGATCGAGGTGGAGGACTTCCCGGCCTTCGTCGTGGTGGACGACAAGGGCAACGACTTCTTCGCGGGCACCTCCGCGCCGACGCTGCAGATCTCGTTCCGCCGCTGACGTCCTGAGTGGACACCCGAGGGGGTTGCGCCTTGACGGGCGCGGCCCCCTCGGTGTTTGATCGTCGCCGTCGCGTGTCCCAGGGGCGTCTCGCTCGGGGCATGGAGGCAGTGATCCGATCCTTGGGGGATCCGATGACGATCCAGTTCAACCACACCATCGTGCACGCCGTCGACCGGGAGAAGTCCGCGCGCTTCTTCACCGACATGTTCGCCCTGCCCGACCCGGTCGAGTTCGGCCCGTTCCTGGCCGTGCGCCTCGCCAACGGCTGCACGCTCGACTTCGCCCAGTCACCGGGCGAGGTCGCCCCGCAGCACTACGCCTTCCTCGTCTCCGAGGAGGAGTTCGACCACGTCCACGGCCGGATCACCGAACTGGGCCTGGACCACTGGGCCGATCCCCGGCAGCAGGGCGTGAACCAGATCAACCACAACGACGGCGGCCGAGGCGTCTACTTCCTCGACCCCAGCGGCCACTACCTCGAAGCCATCACCGTCCCCTACGGCGGTTGGTGACCCCGGACCGTCACCCGGTGGCCTCGACCACCACGGTCCGGAGGCCCAACGGCGCCGACAACGCGACGGTGACCACCTCCTCGGTGAGCACCTGCGTGCAGATCGGCCCGTCCACCGGACCGCCCTGCGGGGTGGTCCTCGGCGCCAGCAGCACCCGGACCTCGTCCGCCGACTCCAGGGCCGTACCGCCGACCCCGGCGCAGCTGTCCCTGGCCACCCCGACCACGCGCAGCGCCAGCCCGTCCGCGGCGACCCACGCCCGCCGCTGCTGCCGGTACTCCGCGGGCAGCGCCCGGGTGTCCAACCGGTCGGCGGGCAGTTCGGTGTAGCCCGGAGGGGCGTCGGTCGCGGTCGGCGGCACGATCGCGACCGACGGCGCGGGTCTGCCGGTCGGCTTGTCGATCGACGGGACGACGGGCACCGCGGTCTGCGCCAGCGGACCCGCCGGGAGCACCGTCGTCTCACCGGCGGCCCCGCAGGCCGCGAGCAGCGCCAGGGCGGAACCCGTGACCAGCGCCGACAGCAGTCTTCGTGTCATACCCGGAAGACGGACCCACCGGCCGTTGCGGTTGCACGGAGGCGCCCCGGTCGGCGGGGCAACACCGACCGGGGCACCGGGAAAGGGGTCTGTCAGCCCTTGCGCTGTTCGTTCTTGAGCACCACCGGGCGCTCGCCCAGCGGCTGCGCCAGTTCGACGGTCAGCTTCGGGTAGCGCAGGTCCATCGTGCACATCTGCGCCTCGGCGGGCGTGGTCTCCACCAGGGTGACCGCCACCTTGCTCTCGGACTGCTCGGTGACCTCCGCGCTCGCCTTGCCGCAGCCGCCCTCCTGGGCGACGACGCCGAGGGTGGACCCGTTGTCGAGCGTCCACACCATCACCGGGTAGTTCTCCTGCAACCCGGTGGTGTCGACCTGCGCGGTGGCCACCTGCACGCCGCCCTCCGGGGGCGTGCGGGCGGGCTGCCGGTCGGGT
This sequence comes from Actinokineospora sp. PR83, assembly GCF_021056305.1. NCBI lineage: Bacteria > Bacillati > Actinomycetota > Actinomycetes > Pseudonocardiales > Pseudonocardiaceae > Actinokineospora > Actinokineospora sp. PR83. The sequence continues at coordinate 41,344 of NZ_JAJCXD010000057.1, read as the reverse complement.
TCGGCGTCCGGTGCCTGGGTCGCGGTGGCGGGCGGGGGTGCGGCCTCGGGTCCCGCCGGGCTCGCACCGGAACCGCAAGCGGACAGCGCGGCCAGCAGAACGCCCGCTCCGACAATGGTCTTGAGGGTGTTGAGGCGCTTCATGCCCAGGGGACGGAGGTCACCGGGACCGGGGTTGCACGGGTTCGTCAGACGACCGACATCTGCTTGCCGCTCAGCGGCTGCGAACAGGCCGAGCACAGCAGCAGCACGGAGAACGGGTGGTCCGAGTCGCGGTGCCGGAAGACGACCGCGGGGCCCTCCGGGGCGAGGAACCAGCGCTGGCCCCACTCGATCGCCGACATGACCACCGGGAAGAACGCGCGGCCCTTGTCGGTCAGCCGGTAGTCGTGCCGGTCGGCGCGGTCGGCGTCGCCGAAGGCCTCCAGCACCCCCAGCGAGCAGAAGGTGCGCAGCCGGTCGGCGATGACCGTGGCGGGGGCGCCGAGCCTGCGCTGGAACTCCGAGAACCGGTGCGCGCCGAGGTAGGCCGCACCGAGCATCGCCGCCGACCAGCGGTTGCCGATCAGCGCCCGGCTCTCCGGGAAGAACCCCGGCCCCAGGTTCGCCGAGCCGCTGGAGCGCCTGCGCATGGTGGTGTTCGGCGCCGACCGGGGCCACGAGCCGCTCGGCCCGAACGCGCCGGTCACCTCCCGCGGCGACACCACGTCGCCGCACTCGCGGCAGGCCATCAGCGGGTCGAACAGGTTGCCGCAGGTCAGGTGGCGCATCCGGGGCAGGTGCTCGGGGTGCCCGCCCGCCCAGCGCACCTCCCAGGCCCAGATGGTGACCAGCACCGGCCACAGCGCCGCCCCGCGCGGGGTCAGGTGGTACTCGCACCGCGGCGGGTCCCGGTCGTACTCGACCGGGTCGAGGATGCCCAGCTCGGACATCCGGCGCAGCCGCGAGGTCAGCACCGCCTCGGAGATCGGCAGCAGTTCCCGCCACCGCTCGGGGCGGCGCACACCGTCCTGCATGGCGTGCCGCAGGACCAGCAGCGTCCACTCGTCGGCGGCCACACCGATGGCGAACGCGATGGCGTTGTCGCCGCCCGCGCCCAGTCGGGTCGGGCGGTCCGGTGGGTGCATCACGGGGTGGACAGCCCCACAGCCGCCGCCGGGTCCTCGGCGGTGCGCCAGCCGGGGAGCTGCGCGCCCGCCGCCCAGGTGCTGTGCGTGCCGCTGGAGACCCGCTCGGGCAGTCGGACCCTGGCCACCGGCCCATCGCCGACCCGGGTGGCGTCGAAGACCAGGCACTCGGACCGGTCCTCGGTCATATCGGTCGTCATGGTGATCACGTAGCCGTCGTCCTCGCCGCGCGAACCCACCCTGGGGGCCACCGCGGTCTCGCTGCCGAACACCCCGTCGCCGTAGCGGTAGCGCTCCTGGGTGCCGGTCAGCAGGTCGTGCTTGACGAAGCCGTCGAACAGGAACCACCCGGGGACCCCGGTGGAGGCGTAGGTGTAGCGGTAGGGGCGGCCCGCGTGACCGGCGTTGACCATGCCGAACTCGGTGATCGAGTCGGTGAGCCGCTCCTCGGTGGTCCGCCCCGTCACCAGGTTCAGCCGCCACCGGTGCAACCGGGTCTGCAAGCCGTCGAGGGAGAGCATCCGGAACATCCTGGCGTAGGACTGGTCGCCGGGGAACACGCTGCCGCGTCCCTCCGGGTCGGACTGGAAGAAGCCGTCCAGCACGATCTCGTCACCGTCCTCGTAGGCGTTGACGAAGTGCAGCACGAACGTCGACTCCGCCTCGAACCAGCGGACGTCACCGCCGTCCGCGCGCCTGGGGAGCACCCCCAGGCGCATCGGCATGTCCCGGTGGAAGCGGGCGGAGTGCACCCCTTGGGCGAGGAGTTCGGGCTTCCAGAACAGTGGGCAGTCGTTGAGGATCGTGTAGTTCTCGGTGAAGGCCATGTCGTGCGGCAGCCGGGGGCCGGGCAGCTCGACGTCGGTGTAGTGCACGAGCTTGTCGTCGGGGCTGATGACGCCGTAGTGCATGTACGGCGACTCCGTGCCGTAGTTGAAGAACAGCAGCTCACCGCTCACCGGGTCGACCTTGGGGTGCGCGGACACCCCCTCCGCGGGGAACGCCCCGCCCCAGTCGGCCTTGCCGACGGTGTCGAGGGTGAGCGGGTCCAGCCGGTAGAGGTCGCCGCACTGGTAGAAGCTGGTGAGCGCGACGCCCGCGTGCACGACCACGTCGGTGCTGGAGGCGTCCTTCATCCGACCGCGGGCACCCCACCCGTCCTGGCGCAGCGCGTCCTCCGGGCGCTCGGCCACCCCGGCCCACAGCGACTTGCCCGCGTCCTGCTCGGCGAGGAACCCGTCGGTGCGCACGAACCTGTTGCGGTAGAAGGCCTTCCCGTCGCGGAAGCCGACCACGTGCACCATCGAGTCGCCGTCGAACGGGTGGTAGTCGGTCCGCGCCGGGTGCACCGGGTTCTCGGTGTTGCGCAGGTACACCCCGTCGAGGTCGGTGGGCAGCTCCCCGATGACCTCGCACTCGCCCACCGCCCACTCCACCGACTGCGGGCGCCACGGCCCGCTGCGGTAGGGGTGGTCGTCGCCGTCGGGCAACGTGCTCAGCACCCGACCCAGGATCTCCACGTCCACGCCTACTCCCCCTGCCGTTCCCGCACGAGCGCGACGGGTGTCGCGGTGCTGCCGCCCGCGTCGACCCCACCCGCGCCGGGGGACCGGGCGGCCCCCGCCCGCGCGGGTTCGTCCACGGGCACGGGGAGCCGAGCGCCTGCCATGTGCCGACCGCCTCCTTGCCCCTGCCGGGAAATCGAGGCTACAACTGGCGAAGTTCCCAGGCCAGCCCCGGGAACGAGGGGGGTGTCGACGGCATGGGCGACGAGGTCTACCTGCTCGACTACGTCCGCACGCCGCTGGGCCGCGGCCGACCGGGCGGCGGGCTGCACCGGCTGAGCCCGTTGGACCTGGTCAGCGGCCTGCTGCGGGCACTGGCCGCGCGCGCCCCGGCGCTGGACCCCGGCCGGGTCGACGACGTGGTGCTCGGCTGCGCCGCCCAGGTCGGCGAGCAGGGCGGCAACCCGGCGCGGACCGCGACGCTGCTGGCGGGCTGGGGCGACCGGGTGCCCGGCGCGACCGTGAACCGCTCCTCGGTCTCCGGCCTGGACGCAGTCACCCAAGCCGCGGCCAGGATCCGCGCGGGCGAGGCCGACCTGGTGGTCGCCGGTGGTGTGGAGAGCCCGTCGCGGGTCGCGCCGCGCGCCGACCGCGCCCCCCAGTGGGACGACGCGGAGCTGGTGCGGCGCACCGGGGCCGTGCACCCGGGGGTGGCCGCCGACCTGACCGCCACCCTCGACGGCTTCACCCGCGAGGACCTCGACGCCTACGCCGCGGCCTCGCACCGCAGGGCGGCGGCGGTCACCAGCCCGTCCCTGGTCCCGTTCGCCGGGCTGGCCCGGGACGAACTGGTCGACGGCGCCACCTCGGCCGCGGTCCTGGCCCGCCTGCCGCCCGCGTACGCCGCCCTGGGCGCGAACGGCCAGGACGCGCTCGCCCTCGCCGGGCGCGGCGGACCGGTGTCGGTCGAGCACGTGCACACCGCGGCCACCTCGGCGGCCCCCGCCGACGGCGCGGCGCTGCTGCTGGTCGGCAGCGCCCGTGCCGCGCACGCCCTGGGTCGGGCACCCCGGGCGCGGGTGGTCGCCTCGGCGCTGGTGGCGGGCGACCCGGCGACCGCGCCGTTCACCGGCCCGGCGGCGATGGCCGAGGTCCTGCGCCGCGCCCGGTTCCCCCCGGACCGGATGGCGGTGCTGGCCCTCGCCGAGGTGTTCGCCGCCCCGTGCCTGCGGGTGCGGCGGGACTTCGACGCGGGCCCCGACCGGCTCAACCCGGCGGGTGGCGAGCTGGCCACCGGGCACGCGGCGGGGGCGGCCGGGGCGATCGTGCTGGGTGGGCTGCTGGAGTCGCTGGAACGCGCGGGCGGGCGGCTCGGCGTCGCCGGGATCGGCGGTGGCGCGGGCCTCGGCGCGGCCGTCCTGCTCGACCGCGGCTGACCGGATGCCGGACTCGGCTCCCACCCAGTGGGAAGGTGGCGAACTGTCCACTCATCCGCGCGCAGTGTGACGGCCGTCCTACTCGGCTTCGGTGACAAATTCTCAGATCATCCGCCGAATTGCCTGTTCCCGGGTTGCGACGTTGGGGAATAACGCACTAGCGTCGATTTCAGTAGCCCCGGTTCTCCAGAACTGCCGGAACTACTGGGATTCACTTGTTCGTCGATCTCAACGATGAGAGGAACTGCCAGTGACGACAGCCATGGCTAGCAGGACGAAGCGTGCGGTGACCGGTGGCGGAGTGGTGGCAGCTCTCGCCGCGCTCGCGCTGTTCCTGTTCGGCTCGGGCAACGCCCTCGCCGCGGACAAGACGCTCACCTTCTCCGGCGAGTTCCCGCTGATCGGCAAGCAGCAGGTCTCGACCGTGGTGCACGTGGACATCCCCGCGACGGCCACCCCCGGCCAGACCGTGTCGGTGCCGTTCAGCATCGATGTGGACGCGGGCGCCTCCGCCTCCGACGGCCTCCGCCTGGTCGGGGCCACCAAGATCTCCGGCAACATCAAGGCCGCGAGCGTCGTGACCCTCAGCGACGGCCAGTCCGTCTCCATCCCGGTCGAGCTGCCCATCGCCGAGACCCCGGTCCCGGCCACCGGTTCGCTGACCTTCACCGCCGAGGGCTCCGTCGACTTCACCGTCCCGACCGGTGTCGCCGCCGGTGACGCCACGGTGAGCGTCGACCCGGCCGCGGTGTCGCACATCGTGACCGACAGCTCGCTGGGTGAGTTCGACGTGAACCTGTCGCTCGACCCGACCGACCAGGACACCACCCTGGGCACCACCACCGTTGGCTGACCCCCGGGTTGTCGAGGGACACGGGATTCAGCGATACGGGATATGAGTACGAGAGTGCGTGAGTGATTCCGACGGCAGCGGCGGACATGGGAAACCATGTCCGCCGCTTTCGTCTGCCGGGCAGCGGATATCCCTACGCGGATTCCACCGGTATTCCCCGGCGCATTGTCGATCTCGGGGTTGCGATCTCGTTGTGATCTCGGGCGGGCGGATCAGCCCCAGCCCCCACCCGCGGCGTCGGGAATGGCGAGCAGCCTGCGCGGGCCGGTGTCGTGCCGCGAGGGCGGCGGCCCCACGGTGACCCGGCCGCCGGTGACGAACGCCCCCGCGGCCGAGACGAGGATCGGCTCCACCGCGGCCGCCCGCACCTCCGGGACGTCCTCGGCCAGGGCCGCCACCCGCAGCACGAGCCGCTCCAGCGCGGCCAGGTCCGCGGGCTCCCCACCGCCGTACCCGGCCAGCAGCGGCGCCGCCCGGGGCGCGCGCACCAGCGCGGCGGCGTCGGAGTCGGTCATCGGCACCGCCCGGTGCGCCCGGTCCCCCAGCAGGTCGCTGACCATGCCGGACAGCCCGAAGGAGACCAGGGTGCCGAAGGAGGGGTCGTCCTGCAGCCCGACGGTGCAGGAGTTGCCCTTGGGCGCCATGCGCTGCACGTAGACCCCGTCCTCGCCGGAGACGGCGCGCAGGTCGGCGTACGCGCTGCGGATGGCGTCGGCGCTGGTGAGGTCCAGCCGCACCCCCACCAGGTCGGCCCGGTGCCGGAACCTGCGGCTCGCGGTCTTGAGCGCGACCGGCAGCCCCAGCTCCACCCCCGCCGCCACGGCCGCCTCGGCGCTGTCGACGATCCGGAACGGCACCATGGCGATGCCGTAGCAGGCCAGCAGCCGCACCACCTGGTCGTCGGTCAGCTCCACGACACCCCCGCCCCCACCGGCCAGCGCCTCGGCGACGACGGCCAGTGCCCCGGCCCGGTCGATCCCCTCCGGTCGGGTGAACGCCCCCGCCGGGGACAGCCGCCAGCGCGCGTACGCGGTGGCCCGCGCCAGCGCCAGCGCCGCCCGCTCCGGACTGGGGTAGGAGGGCACCGAACCCCGCCCGGGGGCGCCGTCGGGACCGGGCACCACCAGCTCGGCCGGGATGCCCTCGGCGGCCAGGAACGTGCTGACGATCGGCTTGCCCGCCGCCTCGGCCGACTCGGCCACGGCCTCCCGCAGCGCCCGCGCGTAGGCGGTGCCCGGGATGGCCAGCGGCGGCACGAACACCACGATCAGCGCGTCCACGTCGGACCGCAGCAGCGCGTCGGCCACCGCCGAGGCGAACACGTCCGGACCGGCCTGCGCCCCCACGTCCACCGGGTCCCCGGCCAGGGTCAGCCCCTGCCCCACCGCGGCGTCCGCGGCCAGCAGCCCGATCGCCGAGGAGTTGCCGACCACCGCCACCCGGTCCCCCGGCGGCAGCGGCTGGTGGGCCAGCACCAGGGCGGTGTCGAACAGCTGCGCGATCGACTCGACCCGGATCACCCCGGCCTGCTCGAACAGCGCCTGCACGCTGTTCTCGTCCACCGCGACCCCGGTCGCGGCCAGCGCGGGCAGCACGCCGCGGGCCCCGGACTTCACCGCCACCACCGGCTTGGTGCGGCTGAGCCGCCGCGCCAGCCGGGCGAACTTGCGCGGGTTGCCGAAGGTCTCCAGGTACAGCAGCACGACGTCGGTCGCGCTGTCGGTCTGCCAGTACTGCAGCAGGTCGTTGCCGGACACGTCGGCCCGGTTGCCCGCCGAGACGAACGTGGACAGCCCCAGCCCGCGCGCGGCGGCGTCGGCGAGGATGGCGGTGCCCAGCGCGCCGGACTGGCAGAAGAACCCGGTCCGCCCCGGCCCGGGCAGCGTCGGCGCCAGCGTCGCGTTGAGCCGCACCGCCGGGTCGAGGTTCACCACCCCGAGCGCGTTGGGTCCGACGAGGCGCATCCCGTGCGCCCTGGCCTCCTCGGCCAGCCGCCGCTCCGCCCCGCGCCCGTCCGGCCCGGTCTCGCCGAACCCGGAGGTCACCACCATCAGCGTCTTCACGCCCTTGGCCAGGCACCCGTCCATCACCTCGTCGACGCTGGCCGCGGGCACGGTGACCACGGCCAGGTCCACCGGGTCGGGGATGTCCAGCACGGAGGGGTAGGCGCGCACCCCGCGCACCGAGCGGTGCTCGGCGTTGACCGGGAACACCGGCCCGGCGAAGTCGGCGGCCAGCAGGTTCCCCAGCACCGCCCACCCGATCTTGGTGGGGTCGGTGGACGCGCCGATGACCGCCACCGACCGCGGGTGCAGCAGGTTGTGCACGCTGCGCGCCTCGGCCGCCTGCTCCCGCGAGTGCGCCACCTCCACCGAGGCCTCGGTCGGGTCGATGTCGAACTCCAGGTGCAGCACGCCCTCGTCGAACGCCCGGCTCACCACGTACCCGGCGTCGCGGAACACCCGCACCATCTGCGCGTTGTCCGACAGCACCTCGGCGACGAACTTGCCCAGCCCGCGCTCCCTGGCCGCGGCGGCCAGGTGCTCCAGCAGGATCGACCCGAGCCCCCGCCCCTGGTGGTCGTCCTCCACGACGAACGCCACCTCCGCGGAGTTCCCGTCCGGCAGCCCCTCGTACCGCCCGACGGCGATGATCTCGTCGCCGAGCAGCGCGATGAACGCGACCCGGCTGTGGTGGTTGACGGTGCTGAAGCGCTTGAGGTCGCGGTCGGGGATGCGCGGGTAGGGCCCGAAGTAGCGCAGGTACCGGGTCCGCTGCGACAGCCGCCCGTGGAACGCCCGCAGCACCTCGGCGTCGCTGGGCACGATCGGTCGCAGGTGGACGGTCCCCCCGTCCGACAGCACCACATCGGCCTCCCACCGACGCGGGTAGTCGTACGGGTCGTCCGCCACCCCACCCGAACCCGCGGGCACACCGATGCCGGGGCCCGAGGCCGGGGTCGTGCTTCTGCCCGCGTCCTGGCCTGCGTCCGCCATGTCAGTCCCTAGGGTCGTCCGGGTCGAGGCCGTGCAGCGGGAAGATCGCCCGGCGCACGTCGCGGATGGCCGCGTCCACCGGCGTCTCCAACGCCCCGTCCCACGGGGCGAAGGCGGTGTCGGTGCCCTCCCCCATGGCCAACGGCAGGTCGGCGTCGGGCGCGACCCGCCGCACGGTGTCTAGCCACTCGGTGGGCACCCGCGTCGCCGGGTCGAGGTCCCGGTCCAGCACGGTCGCCAACAGGTGGGTCCACGACCGGGGTACCACGCGCAGTAGCTGGTAACCCCCGCCGCCGGTGGCCAACCAGCGCCCGCCCGCGTACTCCTCGGCGAGCGCCCGCAGCGCCCGGTAGGTGGCCCGGTGCCCGTCCACCGACAGCGACAGGTCGGCCAGCGGGTCCTCCTCGTGGGTGTCCACCCCGCACTGGGTGACCAGCACCTGCGGCTTGAACGCCCCGAGCAGCGAGGGCACCACGGCGTGGAAGGCCCGCTGCCAGTCCGGGTCGCGGGTGCGCGGCGGCAGCGGCACGTTCACCGCGCTGCCCTGCGCCGACCGCGAGCCCAGCTCGGTGACGAACCCGGTCCCCGGCCACAGCGTCGCCGGGTGCTGGTGCAGCGAGATGGTCAGCACCCTGGGGTCGTCGTAGAACGCCGCCTGCACACCGTCCCCGTGGTGCACGTCCACGTCGATGTAGGCGACGCGGTCGAACCCGTTGTCCAGCAGCCAGGAGATCGCCACCGCGCAGTCGTTGTAGACGCAGAACCCGGCCGCCCGGTCCCGCATGGCGTGGTGCAGCCCACCGGCGATGCTCACCGCCCGCAGGCTCTCCCCCGCCGCGATCCGCTGCGCCGCCAACAGCGTCCCACCCACCACCAACGAGGAAGCGGCGTGCATCCGGTCGAACACGGGGTTGTCCGCGGTCCCCAACCCGTGCCCGACGTCCCACGACGCCATCGGCGCCTCCCGAACAGCGGCGACGTAGGACACCTCGTGCACGCGTTCCAGGTCGGCGTCGCTCGCGGCCTCCGGCACGTGCAGCTCCACCCCGTCGAGCACCCCGAGCGCCCGGGCCAACCGCATGGTCAGCTCCAGCCGGATGGGGTTGAACGGGTGGTCACCGCCCAGGTCGTAGTCGAGCAACGCGGCATCCCAGACGACAGTGGCGGCTCCATCACCCATGCCAGCACCCTAGTGGCCCACCTCCCTCCCGGACCCACGAGTGCTCCGCGCCACCGAGCGCACCCTCCGCGCGACCACCACCACGGCCCGAGGACCCCCGAGCCAAGTCCGCACCCCCTCACCCACGGGCCGACGATGCACGAGCCCGGAAAGAATCCCGAGCACCGCGCACCCCCGACCCCGGCAGTCGAACACCGACACCCAGCACCCGGAGATCCCAACGCCCGGCATCCGGACCGACGCCCAGCACCCAACGTTCGGCAAGCAGCGCCCAAGTCAGGCGCCCAGGCACCCGGCGGCCGGATCCAGCGCCCATCATCCGAACTGGATACCGGGGCGCCCGGTACCCAGCACCCAGCCGCTTGATATCCCGCACCCGGTGCCCAGCAGCCAGCGCCCGACACCCGGTTGTCCAGCACCCGGCACCCGGTGTCCGGCAGCCGGTCTCCCATCGTCCCGGCTGGCGCTGGACGCCCAGCGCCAGCAGCATCCAGGACCCGACGCCCCGTGCCCGATCGCTCGGCACCCGGTGCTCGGCACGCGGTGTCCAGCGTTCGGCGCCTCGGTATTCGGTGTCCGGTGTCCGGTGTCCGGCACCTCGGGATCCGGGCCCGGTGCTCGGCGCCTGGTGGACCTGTGTCCGGTGTGTCAGTGCCCGGGGGCGTCGCCCGTCGCGGCGGGGCGGGTCGGGTCCGCCGACCAGGCCGACCACGAGCCCGCGTACAGCGCGGCGGGTGCCTGTGGCCCGGTCACCCCGGCCACCTCCAGCGCCAGCACCACCGACGACGCCGTCACCCCCGACCCGCAGTAGGCACCGACCTGACCACCCGGCACGACCCCGAGCCCGGCGAACCGCGCGGCCAGCGCCTCGGGCGCCAACCACCGACCGTCCGGCCCCACGTGCCCGGCGAACGGGGCGTTGACCGCTCCCGGCACGTGCCCGGCCCTGGGGTCGACCGGTTCGACGTCACCCCGGTAGCGCTCCGGTGCCCGCGCGTCGAGCAGCACCCCGGTCCCGGCGAGCGCGGCGGCGCCGTCCGCGTCGAGCACCGGCATCCCACCCGGGCGCACCACGACATCCCCCGGGTCCGGCATCGGGACCGCGGTGTCGACCGCACCGCCCTCGGCCACCCAGGCCGCGTACCCGCCGTCGAGGACGGCCACGTCCGCGTGGCCCGCCCACCGCAGCAGCCACCAGGCCCGGGCGGCGACCGACCCGTTGTCGGCGTCGTAGACCACCACCGGCCGGTCCGCGCCGACCCCGGCCGCGCGCAGCACGCGCTGCAGATCGGCGGGGTCCGGCAGCGGGTGCCTGCCCCCGGTTCCCGGCGGGGAGGCCAGCTCGGTGTCCAGGTCGACGAAGACCGCCCCGGGGACGTGCCCGGCGTCGTACTCCTCACGCCCCGGCGGGCCCCCGAGCCGCCAGCGGACGTCCAGCAGGACCGGCGGGAGGGGTCCGACCAGGGAAGCGGCGAGGTCGGCGGCGGACACGAGCGGACTGGTGAAGGTACCCACGCCGCCCATCCTGCCGAAGCCGCCCCGCCGGGGCCGAGCCGGTCACCCACCGCGACGGCCGCGCTGCTCCGGAGGGGGGAGCGGCTAACATGGTGGTGACGAAGGGGAACCGACGTGAACGATCTCATCGACACCACCGAGATGTACCTCCGCACCATCTACGAACTCGAAGAGGAAGGCGTCGTCCCCCTGCGCGCCCGGATCGCCGAACGCCTCGGGCAGAGCGGTCCGACCGTGAGCCAGACCGTCGGCCGGATGGAGCGCGACGGGCTGCTCGTGGTCGCCGGGGACCGGCACCTGGAGCTGACCGACCACGGCCGCTCGCTGGCCGTCGCGGTCATGCGCAAGCACCGGCTCGCCGAGCGCCTCCTGGTCGACGTGATCGGCCTGGAGTGGGAGCACGTGCACAGCGAGGCGTGCCGGTGGGAGCACGTGATGAGCGAGGCGGTCGAGCGCAAGCTGGTGCGCCTGCTCGGCAACCCCACCACCTCCCCGTACGGCAACCCCATCCCCGGGCTGGACAAGCTCGGCGACGGGGAGCCCGCGCCGCCGGTCGAGGCGGGCCTGGTCCGCATCGACGAGGTGGCCCGGCGCGGCGGCGGCAAGGTGGAGATCCGCCGGATCGCCGAGCACGTGCAGCTTGACCCGGACCTGATGGCCGACCTCAAGTCGGTCGGGATCCTGCCCGGCAACGTCGTCGACGTCGGCCCGTCCAAGGGCGACGGCAACCCGATCGAGGTGACCGGCGCGGGCAACTCCGCGGAGCTGGCGCCCGCGGTCCTGCACGCGGTCCTGGTCCGCGCGAGGTGAGCCCGGTCGATCGAGCCGCCGAGCGGTTCCGGCGGCTCCTCGACCACACCCCGGACGGGGTGTGGTCGGCCCCCGGGCGGGTCAACCTCATCGGGGAGCACACCGACTACAACGACGGCCTCGTGCTGCCGTTCGCCCTGCCGCACCGGGTGGCGGTCGCCGCGGCCGCGCGCGCGGACGGCCAGCTCACCATGATCACCGTCGGGGACGACGGCGTGCCGCAGCGCGCCCGCCCCGCCGCGGTGTCCGGTCTGGAGCCCGGCTCGGTGACCGGCTGGGCGGCCTTCCCCTCCGGCGTGGCTTGGGCGCTGCGCGAGGCGGGTGTCGCCGAGGGCGGTGCCGACCTGGTCATCTCCGGCGACGTCCCGGCCGGGGCGGGACTGTCGTCGTCGCACGCGCTGCAGTGCGCGGTCGCCCTGGCCCTGCTGGGTCTGGCGGGGGTGGCCCCGGACGAGGACTCCTCCCCCACCCTGGCCGAGGTCGCCCGGTGGGTGCAGCGCTCGGAGAACGACTTCGTCGGCGCCCCCACCGGCCTGCTCGACCAGACCGCCTCGCTGTGCTGCGTGGCCGCGCACGCGCTGTTCCTCGACGTCCGCTCCGGGGCCCGCGAGCAGGTCCCGTTCGACGCGGCCGCCGCGGGCTTGGAGGTGCTGGTGATCGACACCAGGACCAAGCACTCGCTGGCCGACTCCGCCTACGGCGAGCGCAGGCGCGGCTGTGAGCGCGCCGCCGCCCTGCTCGGCGTGCCCGCCCTGCGCGACGTGCCCGCGGCGGGCCTGGCCGAGACGCTGGCGGCACTGCCGGAGGACCTGCGGCCGCTGGTGCGGCACGTGGTCACCGAGAACGAACGGGTGCTGACCGTGGTGACGGCGCTGCGGGCGGGCGCGCTGGCCGACATCGGCCCCCACCTGACCGCCTCGCACACCAGCCTCCGCGACGACTACCGGGTCTCCTGCCGCGAACTCGACGTGGCGGTGGACGCCGCCGTCGGCGCGGGCGCGCTGGGGGCCAGGATGACCGGCGGCGGCTTCGGCGGCTCCGCGATCGCGCTGGTGCCCGTGGACCGCTCCGACGCGGTGCGCGAGGCGGTGTCGACCGCCTACGACCGCGCGGACCTGGGCGCGCCGCGGATGTTCACGGCTGTGCCGTCCGCGGGCGCGCGCCGCGACGCGTGACGTCCGCTCGACCCCGGGCCCGGGCCGGGGGACTCGGGGCACCCGCGGACGAGAGATCCCGAACAACAGACGAACGAAGGCGAGGAACACGGTGAAGCTGCTCGTGACGGGTGGGGCCGGGTACGTCGGCAGCGTGTGCGCGGCCCGACTGGTCGAGACCGGCCACGACGTGGTCGTGGTGGACGACCTGTCGACCGGCCACGAGGACGCGGTGCCCGAGGGTGCCCGGTTCGTCCACGCCGACATCGGCGAGGCGGCGGGCGACCTGCTGGCCGAGGGGTACGACGGTGTGCTGCACTTCGCGGCGAAGTCACTGGTCGGCGAGTCCATGGTGGACCCGGCGAAGTACTGGGACGGCAACGTCCTCACCTCCTTGAAGCTGCTGGCGGCCATGCGCGAGCACGGCACGCCCCGGTTGGTCTTCTCCTCCACGGCGGCCACCTACGGCGAGCCGGAGCAGGTGCCGATCCTGGAGACGGCACCCACCCGCCCGACCAACACCTACGGCGCCACCAAGCTGGCCATCGACCACGCGATCACCTCCTACGCCAAGGCGCACGGCCTGGCCGCGGTGAGCCTGCGGTACTTCAACGTCGCGGGCGCCTACGGCGGCTTCGGCGAGCGGCACACCACCGAGACCCACCTCATCCCGATCGTGTTGCAGGTCGCCATGGGCACCCGGGACAAGATCTCGATCTACGGCGAGGACTACCCCACCGCCGACGGCACCTGCGTGCGCGACTACATCCACGTGCTCGACCTGGCCGCCGCGCACCTGCTCGCACTGGAGCACGCGGTCAAGGGCGAGCACCAGGTCTTCAACCTGGGCACCGGCACCGGCTTCTCCAACCGGCAGGTCGTGCAGACCTGCCGCGAGGTCACCGGCCACCCGATCCCCGCCGAGTTCGCCGCCCGCCGCGCGGGCGACCCGGCCGTCCTGGTCGCCTCCGCCGACGCCGCCGCCGAGGTCCTCGGCTGGTCCCCCGAGCGCGCCGACCTCACCACCATCATCAGCGACGCCTGGGAGTTCACCCGGGCCCGTGGCTGACCACCCCCGGTCGGGGCCACCGGGTGCGGCGGCCCCGACCGGTCCGGCCGCGCCGCGCTGACCGGTCATCAGCCGATCGACCGGGTGAGCATGTCGCGGAACTCGTCCGGCGGCAGGGCGCGTTCCAGGCAGGCGCGCAGGAGCGCGGCGAGGTTGTTGTCCGAGTCGGCCGCGTTCGCGAGCTCGAGGGCCATCTGGGCGAGGGCGCCGTCGCCGCGCAGGTAGGCGTGCACGGCCAGCAGGCAGGCGGGGACCGACCGGTGCGGGTCGGGGAGCATCCGGACCAGGCGCGTCCACAGGCGTTCGGCCACCCCGGCGCGCTCGGTGAGGGCGATGGTCAGGCAGTGGCCCCGGATGTCCGCGTCGGACAGCGCGATCGCCAGTCCGGCGACCAGGTCGTCGTCGAGCGCGGGTTCCGGTGCGGGCGGGTCGCTCGCACCGGCAGCCGCCATCTCCGAGATGGTCTCGTCGACGAGCGACGGGTCGGGCGGCGTGGTGGCGGACCGGATGAGCGCCGCGCGGCGGGCCAGGTCGACCCGGGGGTCCTGGGTCAGGGTGTCGGCGAGCGACTGCCGGTCGGGGTAGCGCACGGCCCCCGCCACGGTCATCGCCACGGCCAGGGCCGAGGTGTCCGGGTCGACGACCTTCCCGGTGCAGGCGCAGTCCGCGTAGCACCACCACGGTTGGCCTTCCGCCGTCGCCGGGGCCCACAGGGCGTGCGGGACGGTGACGGAGACGGCCTCCAGGTTGTCCACCACGCGCCGCACCAAGTCCTTGCGCGCCAGGCGTTCACCGCCCACCAGCACGAGGAACGCGGCGGACGCGGAGTGGCCGGTGGCGATCTCGGCGAGGTGTTCGGCCATCCCCCCGTAGTCCTCGGGTGCCGGGAGGTCGGCCCTGATCGCGGTGCCGATGGCGGCGTCGCCCCCGCCGGGGCGCTCGACGACCGTGATCAGGACGAGCGAGTCGACCGGGTGGAAGCCGAGCAGGTTCGGCACGGCGGCCACGAGGTCGCCGCCGTCGTGCAGGGCCAGGGTTGTGCGCAGTGGCGTCGGTGTCATGGGTCCACAGTGCGACCGCGGCGGTGGCGGCGAAAGGGTGTCTTCCCGCCTGTGGATGAATTGGACCCATGTGGACAAAAAGGCCCGACGGGGCCGCCGGATCGGCGGGCCTGTCGGGCCTTCCTGATAACCTTCGTCGGCCGGGCCGGCTATCCTTTCTAGAGCAATACCTAGCCGCAGTGCTCGAAAGCGCTGGTGTAGGTCGACGAACCCGCGGACCCACCCCACTTCACGCACTTGGCCGCGGCCGACTTGGTGACCGGTCCGGCGTAGTAGGCGAACGACCCGGAGTCCGTGGTCCGGGTGCCGCCCTGGACCTCCAGGAAGGCCGACACCGACGACGCCGAGCCGATCGAGGTGGACTTGATCGTGGCGACGCAGTTGCTGCCGGTGGACGCGTTGTACATCAGGTAGACGCGGCCCGCGGTGCCCAGCGCGGCGGAGTCGATCTGGCTGAACGCGCTGCCGCAGACCTCCTCGGCGGTGTACGGGTTGGAGCTGCCGGAGCACCTGTTGTTGCTCGTGTAGTTCTTCGTGCCCCAGTAGAGCGCGGTGGCGCCGTTGAACACGACCCGCTGGGCGACGCCGTTGAGCAGTTCCTCGAAGTGCAGGTGCGCCCCGGTCGACCCGCCGGTGTTGCCGACGTTGCCGATCTGGGCGCCCTGGGCGACGCTCTGGCCCACCGAGACGCGCTGCGCGGAGAGGTGGGCGTACCGGGTGCGCCAGCCGGAGCCGTGGTCGATCTCGATCCACCGGCCGTAGCTGGTGCTGCCCTCGTTGGCGACCCGCGACACGGTGCCGCCCGCGGCGGCGACCACCGGGTCCCCGTCGTCGTTGGTCCGGTTGAAGTCGATCGCGTTCGCCGGGCTGTGGTTGGTGCGGGTCTGCCCCGACCACACCTGGTTGCACGGGAACGGCAGCTGGAACGACGGCGCCGCGGACGCGACACCGGCCCCGACGACGAGCACACCCGCGGTCACCACGGCGGTGCCCGCCAGGGTCATGAGCTTCCGTACCTTACCCATCTCCACCTCCGCAAACGTCGATTCGGAGCGATACGACCACGCTCCGTGCGCAGGCCCAAAGCGTTTCCAGCCGATTAAGGGGTGGGGGTTCGACGAACAAGGGGGTGTCCGGGTGACCCGCGGCCGCCGGTGATCCGGGGACAGGTGTCGGGTCCGGTGGGTAGCCTCCCCCGACGTGGAGACTCACGTGGAAGCCCCGATCGTCGCCGTGACCGTCTACCCCGGACAGGCCAGGGTGACCAGGCGCGGCAGGGTGGCGGTGGAGTCCGGGGAGCACCGGGTGCGGGTCGGCGGGCTGCCACTGGGCCTGCACCCCGACTCGGTCCGGGTCAGCGGCCGCGGCCCGGCGACCGTGCTGGGCGTGGACGTGCGCCACGAGCACAACGCCCGCACCCCGGACGGCGCCTTGGCGGAGCTGGAGGAAGGCCGCGACGCCCTGCGCGCCCGCCTGCACGAGCTCAGCGACCAGGACACCGTCCTCGGCGCCAGGGCCGACCTGCTGACGGCGCTGGGCACGCGCACCGGCAGCACGTTCGCCCAGGCCCTGGCCAAGGGCGAGACCGAACCCGCGAGGGTGGCCGAGGTGGGCGACGCGCTCGCGGGCCAGTTGGCCGCCGTGCTGCGCGAGCGGCGCGCCCTCACCGAGAACCGGCAGCGGGTGCAGGCCGAATACGACGAGGCACAGCGGCGGATCGCCGACCGCGGCCGCGAACGCGCCCCGGACCGGCGGGTCGTCGAGGTCGAGCTGGGTACCGACCAGGCGGGCGAGGTGGAGCTGGAGGTCTCGTACCTGGTCGACGCGGCGGGGTGGGAATCGCGCTACGACGTGCGGCTGACCGGTGGCGCGCTGCGGCTGACCTGGTACGGGCTCGTCACCCAGCACAGCGGCGAGGACTGGCCGGAGTGCGAGCTGCGGCTCTCGACCGCGCGCCCGGCGGCCACCGTCGAGGTGCCGGAGCTGGCACCGTGGTACCTCGACGTACCGCGCCCGCCCGCGCCGAGGATGGCCGCCCAGGCGAGCTATGGCGCAGCCATGCCGATGGCCGCGGCGCCCGGTGGCGCGGTCCCCGCCCCGAAGGCGATGACCGAGGCGGTGGCCGCGGTCGAGCACAGCACCGCCTCGACCACCTACCGCCCGTCGCGGCCGGTCGCGGTGCCCTCGGACGGCGGCGCGCACCGCACGACCGTGGCCGCGGTGGACCTGCCCGCGGCGGTCGACCACGTGACGGTCCCGCTGCGCGGTCCCGAGGCCTACCTGCGCGCCACCGTGGTCAACACTTCCGAGCACGCACTGCGGCCGGGCCGGGCGTCGATCTTCCACGACAGCGAGTTCGTCGGCGTGACGGACCTGGCGCCGTGGGCGCCGGGCGAGGAGATCGAGCTGACCCTGGGCATCGACGACCGGGTGCGGGTGGAGCGCGAGCTGGTCCGGCGCACGGCGGGCAAGGCGGTCATGGGCGGGACGCGCAGGCAGGAGGTGTCCTACCGGATCAGGGTGGGCAACTACGGTCCGCACCCCGCCCGGGTAACCGTCATCGACCAGCTCCCGGTCTCCCGCATCGAATCGGCGGTCGTGCGGGACGTGACCCTGCACCCGCAGCCCACTGAGACCACGGAGCTGGGCGAGGTGACCTGGCGGGTGGAGTTGCCGCCGGGGCAGACCGGTGAGATCTCCTTCGGGTTCCGCGTGGACATCGCCAAGGGCGTGACCATCACCGGCTGGCGCGACTGATGGAGGAACCGCACCGGTTCCTCAACGTGGTCGACGTCGAGGCGACGTGCTGGTCGGAGCGCCCCCCGCCGGGGCAGGTCAGCGAGGTCATCGAGATCGGCCTGTCCGTGGTCGACACCCGCACCCGCGAACGGGTGGCGCGGCACGGGGTGCTGGTCCGCCCCACGCGGTCGTCGGTGAGCGCGTTCTGCACCGAGCTGACGACCCTCACCCAGGACCAGGTGGACGGCGGGATCTCCTGGGCTGAGGCGTGCGCCTAGCTGATCGATGAGCACCGCTCGCGATCGCGCACCTGGGTGAGCTGGGGCGACTACGACCGGCGGCAGTTCGAGCGCCAGTGCCGGGACACGGGAGTGCCCTACCCGTTCGGTGCCCGGCACGTCAACGCCAAGGCGGAGTTCGCCCGGGCCCGCGCGCTGCCCCGCGAACCCGGCATGGCCGCGGCGCTCCGGCGCGCCGGACTGCCCGCCGAGGGCACCCACCACCGGGGCGAGGACGACGCGTGGAACATCGCCGCACTGGTCGTCTCCCTGCTGCGATCGGGCCTGTGGACAACTTCCCCGGGCTGACCCGGCTCGGTGGCAAACTGGCCCCATGACCGACGCCGACACCACCAACGACCCCCACCTCTGGCTCGAGGACGTCACCGGCGAGCAGGCCCTGGCCTGGGTGCGGGAGCGCAACGCCGAAGCCGTCGCCGCGCTGACCGGCGGCGAGCGGTTCGAGACGACCAGGCGCCGGCTGCGCGAGGTCCTCGACGCCGACGACCGGATCGCCTACCCCCGCCGCCGCGGGGAGCACCTCTACAACTTCTGGCAGGACGCGGCGCACCCGCGCGGGCTGTGGCGGCGGACCACCCTGGAGGAGTACCGCGGCGGCGACCCGGAGTGGACGGTGCTGCTGGACGTGGACGCGCTCGCCGAGGCCGAGGGCGAGAACTGGGTGTGGGCGGGCGCGGCCGTGCTGCGGCCCGACTACCGGCTGGCGCTGGTGGAGCTGTCGCGCGGCGGGGCGGACGCGGCGGTGGTCCGCGAGTTCGACGTCGAGGCGCGCGAGTTCGTCGCCGACGGTTTCACCCTGCCCGAGGCCAAGTCCCGGGTGGGCTGGATCGACGCGGACACCGTGTACGTCGGCACCGACTTCGGCGACGGCTCGATGACCTCCAGCGGGTACCCCAGGGTCATCAAGTCCTGGCGGCGCGGCACCCCGCTGGAGGAGGCGGAGACCGTCTTCGAGGGCAAGCCGGACGACGTCAGCGCCTTCGCCTACCACGACAGCACCCCCGGCTTCGAACGCGACTTCGTCGGCAGGCACCCGGACTTCTTCAGCAGCGAGGAGTTCCTGCGCGCCCCGGACGGCACGCTGACCAGGATCGACGTGCCGGACGACGCGAGGACCGACGTGCACCGGCAGTGGCTGCTCGTGTCGCTGCGCTCGGACTGGGAGGTCAACGGCACGACCTACCCGACCGGCGCCCTGCTCGCGGCCGACTTCGACGCCTACCTCGCGGGCTCCCGCGAGCTGACCGTGCTGTTCGAGCCGGACGCGCACACCTCGCTCAGCGGGTACACCTGGACCCGCAACCACCTGATCCTCAACGAGCTGTCCGACGTCAAGACCAGGCTGGAGGTGCTCACCCCCGGTGCGGACGGCTGGACGCGCGAGCCCCTGCCGGGGGCGCCGGAACTGGGTTCGGCGGACGTGATGGACACCGACCCGGACAACTCCGACGAGTACCTGCTCAACGTCAGCGGCTACCTCCAGCCGTCCACGCTGATGCGCGGCGAGATCGGCGGGGAGGTCGAGGTGCTGCGGCGCGCCCCGGCGTTCTTCGACACCGACGGCCTCACCGTCGAGCAGCACTTCGCCACCTCGGACGACGGCACCAAGGTGCCGTACTTCGTGGTGCGCGGCGAGCAGACCGGCAGCCCCACGCTGCTCTACGGCTACGGCGGTTTCGAGGTCTCGCTGACCCCCGGCTACTCCGGCGGCCTGGGCCGGGCCTGGCTGGAGCAGGGCGGCACCTACGTGGTGGCCAACATCCGGGGCGGCGGCGAGTACGGGCCCGCCTGGCACCGGGCCGCGCTGCGGGAGAACCGGCCGCGCGCCTACGAGGACATGGCGGCGGTGGCGAAGGACCTGGTCGCCCGCGGCATCACCACCCCGGAGCGGCTGGGCATGCAGGGCGGCAGCAACGGCGGCCTGCTCGCGGGCGTGATGCTGACCCGCTACCCGGAGCTGTTCGGCGCGATCGTCAGCCAGGTGCCGCTGCTCGACCTGCGCCGCTACCACCTGCTGCTGGCGGGCGCGTCCTGGATGGCGGAGTGGGGCGACCCGGACGACCCCGCCGACTGGGCCTACCTGCAGGGGTACTCGCCGTACCACAACGTCCACAGTGGAACGAAGTACCCACCGGTGTTCTTCGTGACCTCGACCCGCGACGACCGGGTGCACCCCGGGCACGCCCGCAAGATGGCCGCGCGGATGCGGGAACTGGGTTTCGAGCCGCTGTACTACGAGAACATCGAGGGCGGTCACGGCGCGGCGGCCGACAACGCCCAGCGCGCATTCATGTCCGCGATCGTCTACGAGTTCCTGCTGCGGACGCTGGCGCCGGAAGGAGGTGTCGGTGCCGCTGGGTAGTGTCTGAGCGGTGATGGCGCTGCACTGCCTCGCCACGGACGCGGGCGACGTGGCGCTGTGGGCCGAGGACTCCGAACTGCCCGCACGACGGCCCGGCCGGGCCTCCCGGACCGCGGACGCCCACCCGTTCGCGGTGCCCGCGGAGGAACTGGCCCAGCGACTCGGCTTCGCCTTGGTCGCCGGGGCGGCCCACGCCGCCCCGGCGACCGAAGCCGCGGAAGCCGCCCGGGGCGCCGGGGGGCTCCCGGCGGCTGGTGGTTCCGGCCGGGTCGCCGGGGTGGTCCCGGTGGCTGACGGCTTCGGAGGCACCGGTGGTCCGGGGCCCGAGTCGCACGGGGCTGTCGGCGGCGAGCCGGGGGCTGGGGCACGTGGAATCGCCGGGGGCGAGCCGGGGAACGAGTCGCCCGAGTTTGTCGGTGACAAGCCTGGGACTGGGGTATCCGGCAACGCCGGAGACGGCTCCGGGAACGGGCCGCTCGGGACTGACGGGGGCACGTCGGGGGATGAGTCACCCGGAGTTGCCTGCGGCGAGACGGAGGCTGGGGCACCCAGAGCTGTCGGGGACGGTCCGGGGAACGGATCACCCGGGGCTGTCGGAGACGAGCCCGGGGATGGGGCATCCGGGGTTGTCGGAGACGAGCCGGACGGTGAATCGTCGGGGGCTGTCAGCCGCGAGCCGGGGAGTGGGTCATCCGGTGCTGTTGCCGGTGGGCGGCGCGGCGCTGGCGGGGATGGGTCGGTGCCGGGGGAAGTCGGTGCATCCGGGACCTGCCTTGTGTCCGGGGCGTCCACAGTGGCCGGGGATGCCCCGGGGGCTGGGGCACCTCGAACCGGTGGGCGAGCACCGGAGGCCGAGGGAGCCCGGGCGGCCGGAGCGGTCCCGGCGGTCGCGCTGACCAGCCTCAGGCCGGGGTCTGGTGTCGGTGGGCCGGTATCGGTGGGCCGGGGGTCGGGGACCGGTGCCGGTGGGCCGGTTGCGGTGGTGCGGGTGGTGCGGGTGTTGTTGCCGTCCTATCCGTCGGCGCCGGTGGCTTCGCCGGAGTTGGTGCGGGATCCGTTGGGGGCGGGGGCCGCGCCTCGGGGGGCAGTGCGGTTGGCGCCGTGGTTGGTGCCCGCTCTGGTGGTGCCCGCGGCGGTGGCGGCGGGGACCTTCGACGGGGAGGACGTGCGGCCGGGTGCGGCGGTGCGGTTCCTCGGGCGGCTCGCCGCGCTGGCGGAGGACTTGGTGTCCCGGGGGCGGGTGCTGCCCGCCATCGCCGCTGAGGAGGCGGGGCCCGCGGCGCGGTGGCGGCCCGCGTTGTCGGGGGCCGACTCGGCTCGGTACGCGCGGCTGGGTGAGGCGTTGCCGCCCGCGCTGCGGGCTGAGCAGGTCGATCCGGGGCTGTTGGAGGGGCGGATCGGGGAGGAGGTGTTGCGCGACCTGCTCGACGGGATGGTCGACGGGATGGTGCGGGCCCGGTTGGCGGGGGTGCGGTTGGCGCCGAGCGGGCGCTTCGCCGCCGACGAGGCGGCCGGGGCGTTGCTGCGCGGGCTCGTCGGGGATCCGTCGCTGGACGCGGCGGCGGAGCGGGTGCGGCGGCTAACCGGGGTGTTGGACACGTGGGCCGCGGGCGCCGAGCACAACGGGCCGGTGCGGGCGTGTTTCCGGTTGCGCCCGCCCGAGGACACCGAGGAGCACTGGCGGCTGGAGTTCCTGCTCCAGGCCGCCGACGACCCGAGCGTGCTGGTGCCCGCCGCGCGGATCTGGCACGGCGATCGGGGCGGGGTGCTGCGCCGGTGGGTGGCCCGCCCGCAGGAGGTGCTGCTCACCGACCTGGGCCGCGCGGCCCGGGTGCTGCCCGCGCTCGACGCGGCGTTGCGGGAGCGGCACCCGGTGGGGCTGGACCTCGACACCGCGGGCGCCCACGACTTCCTGACCCGGGCGGCGGCGCTGGACCAGGCGGGGTTCGGCGTGCTGGTGCCGACGTGGTGGAAGCCGTCCTCCGCGGTCGGCCTCAAGCTGACCACGACCAGCCGGGGCACCGCGGGCGCGGTGAGCCGCACCAGCGTGCTGGGCCGCGACGAGCTGGTGGACTACCGGTGGGAGGTGGCGCTGGGCGAGCTGACGTTGACCGAGGAGGAGCTGCGCGAGCTGGCCGAGGCAAAGGTGCCGCTGGTCAAGGTGCGCGGGCAGTGGGCGCAAGTCGACCGGCGCAGGCTCGCCGCGGGGCTGGCGTTCCTGGAGAGGGCGGGCTCCGGGCGGATGTCGGTGGGCGAGGTGCTGGAGGTGGCCGGGCTGCCCGCCGACGACGAGACCTTCGGGGTTCCGGTGGTCGGGATCGGCGGCAGCGGCTGGGTGTCGGACCTGCTGGCCGGGCGGGTGGAGAACGCGCTGGAGCCGCTCGACCCGCCGCCCGGGTTCGGGGCGGTGCTGCGGCCGTACCAGCGGCGCGGGCTGGCGTGGCTGGCGTTCCTGGACGGCCTCGGGCTGGGCGCCTGCCTGGCCGACGACATGGGCCTGGGCAAGACCGTGCAGCTGTTGGCCCTGGAAGCGCTCAAGCGCCACGGCGAACGGCGGCCGCCGACCCTGCTGATCTGCCCCATGTCGCTGGTGGGGACCTGGTTGCGCGAGGCCCAGCGGTTCACCCCGGACCTGCGCGTCCACGTCCACCACGGCGCCGACCGGGCCACCGGCGAGGCCCTGGCCGGGGCGCTGGGCGGCGCCGACCTGGTGATCACCACCTACGCCCTGGCGACCAGGGACGCCGCCGAGCTGGCCGAGCTGACCTGGGACCGGATCGTGCTCGACGAGGCGCAGAACATCAAGAACAGCGCCGCCCGGCAGTCGCAGGCGGTGCGCGGGCTGCCCGCGCGGCACCGGGTCGCGCTGACCGGTACGCCGGTGGAGAACCGGCTCGCGGAGCTGTGGTCGGTGATGGACTTCGCCAACCCGGGTCTGCTCGGGCCGCTGAGCAGGTTCCGCGCCCGGTACGCGGTGCCGGTGGAGCGGCACGGCGACGAGGACGCCGCCGCCCGACTGCGGCGGATCACCCGGCCGTTCGTGCTGCGCCGGGTGAAGACCGACCCGACCGTGATCGACGACCTGCCGGACAAGCTGGAGATGAAGCAGCTCTGCACGCTCACCGCGGAGCAGGCCTCGCTGTACCGGGCCGTGGTCGACGACATGCTGGAGAAGGTCGCCGAGAGCGACGGGATCCAGCGCAAGGGCCTGGTGCTGGCCACCATGACCAAGCTCAAGCAGGTCTGCAACCACCCGGCGCAGTTCCTCGGCGACGGTTCCCGGGTCGCCGGGCGATCCGGGAAACTGGCGCGGCTGGAGGAGATCCTGGAGCAGGTGCTCGCCGACGGGGACCGGGCGCTGTGCTTCACCCAGTTCGCCGCGTTCGGCGGGATGCTGGTGCCGCACCTGGCCGCCCGGTTCGACACCGAGATCGCCTTTCTGCACGGCGGCACCCCGAAGAAGCAGCGCGACCGCATGGTGGAGCGCTTCCAGTCCGGCGACGGCCCGTCGGTGGTGCTGCTGTCGCTCAAGGCGGGCGGCACCGGGTTGACGCTCACGGCGGCGAACCACGTGGTGCACCTGGACCGGTGGTGGAACCCGGCGGTCGAGGACCAGGCCACCGACCGCGCGTACCGCATCGGGCAGGGGCGGGCGGTGCAGGTGCGCAAGTTCGTCTGCGTGGGCACGCTGGAGGAGCGCATCGACACCATGATCGAGCAGAAGAAGGCCCTGGCGCAGCTCGTCGTGGGCGCAGGGGAGGGCTGGCTGGGCGACCTGTCGACCGACGAGCTGCGCGAGCTGGTCACCCTGTCGGGGGAGGCCGTCGGTGAGTGACGACGAGTGGTGGCGCGACGCCCCGGCCAAGCCCGTCATCCGGGTCGAGGACGGGGTCCGCGCCCGCAGCCGGCGCGGGGAGATCGCGCGGTCGTGGTGGTCGCGGCGGTTCCTGTCGGTGCTGGAGTCGCTGGGGCTCAGCGGGCGGCTGGACCGTGGCAAGCGCTACGCGCGGCAGGGGCAGGTGCTGAGCCTGTCGCTGTCCAAGAGCATCGTGGTGGGGCAGGTGCAGGGCACCCGACCGGAGCCCTACCGGGTGCGGATCGTGGCGCGGGCGTTCACCGACGAGCAGTGGAAGCAGGTGGAGCAAGCGCTTGCGGGGCAGGCGGTGTTCCTGGCGAAGCTCCTCGCGGGCGACATGCCCGACGACATCGAGGCCGTCTTCGACGGGGTGGGCCTGCGCCTGTTCCCGGACGACCTGCAGGACCTGTCGATGGACTGCACGTGCCCGGACTGGCAGGTGCCGTGCAAGCACCTCGCCGCCGCCTGCTACCTGCTCGCGGAGTCGTTCGACACCGACCCGTTCGAGATCCTGGCCTGGCGCGGACGGGGCAGGCAGGAACTGCTGGACAACCTGCGCGGGTTGCGCGAGCGCTCCGGCCCGGCACCGGCGGAGGAACGCGAACCGCCGCTGTCGGAACTGCTGGAGGAGTTCTGGGGTCCGCCCACCACTCCCCCGGCGCCGGTGGCGCAGCCCGCCGTGACCGCGCCCGACGCGTTGCTGGACCAGTTGGACGCGCTGCCGGTGATCGTGCGCGGCAAACCGTTGGTGGACCTGTTGCGCCCGGCGTACCGGGCCATGGTGGAGGAGTCGGAGTGAGTGCACGGCTGGATCGCCGGGTGGCGGCGATCGCCGAGGAGTTGGTGCGGCGCAAGAAGGTCGTGTCACCACTGGACGTGGTGACCGGTCTGGGCTGGGTCAGCGGCCGGGTGGTGCAATCCTGGGAGCTGGGGAAGACACCGAGCCTGGACGCGGTCGCGGCGGTTCCCGCCGAACGCCTTGCCGAGGCGGCTGCCTGCCTGGCGAAGTGGGCATCGGACCGGGGTCTGCTCCAGTCCGATGTGGAGTACCTGTCCGGCACGCGCGACCGGCGCCCGCTGCGCTTCACCGCATCGGGTGACGCGGCGGTGGAACGGTTGTTCACGGCACAGTGGACCGATCCGACCCTGCCGGAGGCGAGGCGGGCCCGGGTCACGGCGCAGAAGGCACCGGAACTCATGGTCTTGGTGGCCGAGCGGCCGTGGTACTGCTCGCAGTGCCGGGAAACCGGGGAGTTCCACTTCGTCGAGGACGAACTGCCGGTGTGCCTGGACTGCGCGGACTTCGGGCACCTGGTGTTCCTCCCGTCTGGGGACGCGGCGTTGACCCGGCGGGCGCGCAAGGGCAGTGGGCTGGCCGCGGTGGTGGCCCGGTGGAACCGGTCGCGGAAGCGGTACGAGCGGCGGGGGCTGCTGGTGGAGCGGGCCGCGTTGGAAGCGGCCGAAGCCTCGTGCCTGGCCGACGGGGAGGCGCGCGAGCGGCGGCGGGTGCGCGACCGGGACCGGCGGGCCGTGCAGGACGTGGAGTTCCAGGCCGCGTTCGCCGAGCGGATCGGCGAGTTGTTCCCGGGGTTGGCGGCCGAGCGGGCGCGGGCGATCGCCGAGCACGCGGGAACGCGCAGCAGTGGGCGGGTGGGGCGATCGGCGGCGGGGCGGGCGCTGGACGAACACGCCGTGACGCTGGCCGTGGTGGCGGCCATCCGGCACGAGGAGACGGAGTACGACTCGATGCTGATGGCGGGGGTGGCTCGGGCGGAGGCCCGGGAGCGGATCCGCGAGGAGATCGACCGGGTGCTGGCGTTGTGGCGGGGGTGATCGCAGTCTCTTGCCGCTTGGATCGGGGCGTGGTGTGCGGCGGTTCTGCGATCAGGGCATGTCTTGCAAGCCTGGGTCTTGGTGGGTGTGCCCGGGTGGGCGGGGTGCTCGGCTGGGCGTGCCCGCGTTCAAGCCCGGGTTTGGCTGGTGTGCCCGGCTGGGTGGATGTGCTTGGCCGGGGCCCCTACGGCGATCATGCGGCCCAGCGTGACAGGGTGGGGCTGAAGGGATGCCCCACAGCCAGGACAGGCTTGCACACGATCGCCACCCCCACCCAAACACATCCACCCACCCGGGCAGTTGGGTAGCCGGACCGGCGGTTTTCGGGGTGGCCGGTTGTCGCTGCGCCGGTGGGGTTCAGGTGGCTGGTGCTCGGCCAGCGGTCTGTGGGGTGGGCGGCCGACGGTCTGTGGGGTGGACGGCTGGCTTTGCAGACAGGCCCTGGATCGGTGGGTGCTCCGGCGTGGGCGGGCGGCGCCGGGTTCGGCTTGGTGCCCGCTGGTGTCCCGTCCCGCTAGTTGACCTCGGCGTTGGGGGCGGTCCAGGTGTCGCAGGCGTTGGTGTTGCGGCCTTCGAAGCCCCGGGTGGCCCAGCGGGCCTGGGTGTCGGGGGCGCCGTGGGTGTCGGTGCCGGAGGTGTCGGCGAAGCTGCGGAGGGCTTCGTCGCCGAGGGTCGTGGTGATCGCGGCGCGGCCGATGGCGGCGGCGAGGAACAGACCCGCGAAGCAGTTGGCCTGCAGTTCGGTGCGCCTGCTCAGGCGGAGGACCTCGGCCTCGTCCACACCGGACTCCAGTTTCGCGGAGTCGTCGAGGATGCCGCTGAGCGACTGGACGTGGTGGCCGTACTCGTGGGCCAGGACGGCCAGGTGGTAGGCGGGTTCCGGGCCCGCGTCGCGCAGCAGGCGCGTCCGGGGCATGTAGATGGTGGTGTCGCGGGGGCAGTAGAAGGCGGTGGCCTCGTCCTCGGCCGGGGCGAAGCCGCACTTCGCCGAGGGGCGGTCGCTGACGTTGAGGTATGGGGCGGTGAACGGCAGGCCGGTGGCGCGCAGGGCGGGGCGCCACGCCTCGTCGAGGCAGCGGATGCCCGCCAGGTAGTAGGCCCGTAGCTGGTCGGGGCCGGTGCTGAAGACGGGCAGCGCGCAGTCGACGGCGGGCAGGGTGGCGCCGGGGCTCAGCAGTGGGTTGGCGGCGACCTCCTCGGGGGTGACCGCGCCTGCCCGGTTGCGGGCGCCGGGGCCGTCCTCCCCCACCGCCAGCGCCGTCCCCGGCACGACCGTGGTGAGGCCGCGCGACACCACCCGGCCCACCACGGCGATCAGCAGCGCCCCGACCATCACGGTGACCAGCACGGCCACCAGCACGACCGGTGAGTTGCGGCGCTCCGGAGGACTGTTCATGACCACCCCAGCGTCAGGTTCCCCGATCCGCCGCCGAGTCTACGGTCAGCCGCTCTGGACGCAGAGGCAGAACGGGTGACCGGCCGGGTCGAGCAGGACCCGCCAGGTCTCACCGGGCTGGAACTCGGGCTTCGCCGCCCCCAGTTCCAGGGCCCTGGCCTCGGCCGTGTCGAGGTCGTCGACGTAGAAGTCCAGGTGGTAGCGCTTGGCGTCCGGGCTGTCGGCCGACCACTGCGGCGCGACGTACCCCTCGACCCGGCCGAAGCCGATCGGGGCGCCCTCGCCGGTGATCATCGCGTACTGCTCCTCGCTGTGCGCGACCTTCCACCCGAGCAACTCGCTGTAGAACACGGCGAGAGCCTGCGGGTCGGGACAGTCCAGGCTGACCATGGCCAGGCTCGCGGTCACGGGACACCTCCGGGGTTTCGAGTGCTGACGGACACCCATCCTGGCACCGGGGACCGACATCCCGCTGCGACACCCCGGATCTGCGCACACACCGGGAACCACACGCCAACCACCGCGGCAGCCGGTGAACCATCACCCGAGCGAGCCCGGTTCCACCCCGGCCAGCACCAGCGCGAACCACCGGGCGACCTCGTGCTCGTACGGGAACGCCTCGGTGAGGTGCGCCGCGGCGGCCCTGGCCCGCCCCTCGTCCTGGACCAGGCCGTGGCGCCCCGGTTCCACACCCACCACCTGCCGCGCGGAGTCGACCAGACCACCCAGGCACAGCCAGGTGTGGAAGGACCCGCCGTCGGGCCCGACCGGCTCGAACCCCAACGGCGCCCCGGCCAGGAACGGTGCCCGCCGCCGGAGCCGGTCCCGCAGGTCGGGGTCCCAGCACGCCTCGTCCAAGTCCTCCACCAGCCCGTCGACGTCGGCATCGGCGACCCCGACCGCGAGGACCCGGGTGCCCGGGTACCTGCGCACGAGTTCGCCCGCCACCTCCGCCCCCACCGGCGAAGCGGACCACTCGTCGAGCTCCCGCACGTCGACCAGGCAGTTGCTCACCGACGTGATCTCACGGCCCACCAGGGCGCGATCCACCCAGTCGGCACCCACCACCGGATCCGCGACCACGTATCCAGCCAGGACGTAACCCTCCACCGGGCCAGTGTCCCCGGGCCGAGCAGGCCCGGACAAACGAAATCCGGCGGGGGAGGGCGATGTGCCCTCCCCCGCCGGAACCGTCACAGATCAGCTGCAGCCGGAGGTGGAGCCGCAGCCCTCGCAGACGTAGCAGGAGCCCGCGGGGCGCATCTTCGTGCCGCAGGTCATGCACAGCGGGGCGTCGGCCGCCTTGCCCAGGTGCAGTTCCAGCAGCTCGGTGGAGCTGTGGGCCGCGGTGGGCTTGGCCTCGACCTCGGTCGTCGGGGTGGCGTCGACCGTGGTGCGGAGGGCTTCGAGGTCGACCTCGGAGCCGGGGGCGTAGTCCACGGCGACCTGGGCGGAGCGCTCGTCGGCGGTGAAGATGCCGAGCTGGGCGCGGCTCTCGTACGGCAGGTAGTCCAGGGCGAGCCTGCGGAACAGGTAGTCCAGGACGCTGGTGGCGATGCGGACGTCCGGGTCGTCGGTCATGCCCGCGGGCTCGAAGCGGAGGTTCTGGAACTTCGAGACGTAGAACTCCAGCGGGATCCCGTACTGCAGGCCGACCGAGATGGACATGGAGAAGGCGTCCATCACACCCGCCAGGGTGGAACCCTGCTTGCCCAGCTTGACGAAGATCTCGCCCAGGCCGTCGTCCGGGTAGGACCCCGCGTGCAGGTAGCCCTCGGCACCGCCGACGGTGAACGAGACCGTCTGGCTGGGGCGCTTCTTGGGCAGGCGCTTGCGGACCGGCCGGTACTCGATGACCTTCTCCGGCTCGGCCTTCGCCGACGCCGCGTTGCCCTTGCCCGCCGACAGGGGCTGGCCGACCTTGCAGTTGTCGCGGTAGATGGCGAGGGCCTTGATGCCCATCTTCCAGCCCTGGAAGTAGATGTCCTCGACCTCCTCGACGGTGGCCGACTCCGGCATGTTGACCGTCTTGGAGATGGCGCCGGACATGAACGGCTGCACCGCGGCCATCATCCGGACGTGGCCCAGCGGGGCGATGGAGCGCTCGCCCATCGCGCAGTCGAACACCTCGTAGTGCTCGCGGCGCAGGCCGGGGGCGTCGACCACGTGGCCGTGCTCGGCGATGAACTCGACGATGGCCTCGACCTGCTCGTCCTGGTAGCCCAGGGCCTTGAGGGCGCGCGGCACGGTCTGGTTGACGATCTGCATCGAGCCGCCGCCGACCAGCTTCTTGAACTTGACCAGCGCCAGGTCGGGCTCCACACCGGTGGTGTCGCAGTCCATCATCAGGCCGATGGTGCCGGTGGGGGCGAGCACGCTGGCCTGCGCGTTGCGCCAGCCGTTGGCCGCGCCGATGAGCAGCGCGTTCTGCCACTCGCGGGTGGCGATCCGCTGCACCTCGGAGTCGAGGTGGTCGTAGGTGCGGATGAGGTCGTTGGCGGCGGCGTGCTTGCGCATGACCCGCTGGTGGGCGTCGGCGTTGCGGGCGTAGCCCTCGTACGGGCCGACGACACCCGCCAGCTCGGCGGAGCGGCGGTAGGCGGTGCCGGTCATCAGCGAGGAGATGGCCGCGGCCAGCGCCCGGCCGCCCTCGGAGTCGTAGGCGTGGCCGGTGGCCATCAGCAGCGCGCCCAGGTTGGCGTAGCCGATGCCGAGCTGGCGGAACTTGCGGGTGGTGTCGGCGATCGGCTCGGTCGGGAAGTCGGCGAAGCAGATCGAGATGTCCATCGCGGTGATGATGATCTCGACGGCCTTGGCGAACCGCTCGGCCTGGAAGACGCCGTCGTCGCCGAGGAACTTCATCAGGTTCAGCGACGCCAGGTTGCAACTGGAGTTGTCCAGGTGCATGTACTCGCTGCACGGGTTGGACGCGGTGATGCGGCCCGACTCCGGGCAGGTGTGCCAGGCGTTGATGGTGTCGTCGTACTGGATGCCGGGGTCGGCGCACTCCCAGGCGGCCTTGGCCAGCTTGCCGAACAGGGACTTGGCGTCGACCTGCTCGATGATCTCGCCGGTGGTGCGCGAGCGGAGGCCGAACTGGCCGCCGGACTCGACCGCGTGCATGAACTCGTCGGACACGCGGATGGAGTTGTTGGCGTTCTGGTACTGCACCGAGGTGATGTCGGAGCCGCCCAGGTCCATGTCGAAGCCCGCGTCGCGCAGCACGCGGATCTTCTTCTCCTCCTTGGCCTTGGTCTCGATGAACTCCTCGACGTCGGGGTGGTCCACGTCGAGCACGACCATCTTCGCCGCGCGCCGGGTGGCGCCGCCGGACTTGATGGTGCCCGCGGACGCGTCGGCGCCGCGCATGAACGAGACCGGGCCGGAGGCGGTGCCGCCGGAGGACAGCAGCTCCTTCGACGAGCGGATCCGGGACAGGTTCAGGCCCGCGCCGGAACCGCCCTTGAAGATCAGGCCCTCTTCCTTGTACCAGTTGAGGATCGAGTCCATCGTGTCGTCCACCGCGAGGATGAAGCAGGCGCTGACCTGCTGCGGCGAGGACGTGCCGACGTTGAACCACACCGGGGAGTTGAAGCTGAACACCTGGTGCAGCAGCATCCAGGTCAGCTCGTGCTCGAAGATCTCGGCGTCCTGACCGGACTGGAAGTAGCCGTGCTCGATGCCCGCGGCGACGTACTTGCCGACCACGCGGTCGATCAGCCTGCGCAGGGAGTTCTCGCGCGCCGCGCTGCCCGCGGCGCCGCGGAAGTACTTGCTGGTGACGATGTTCGTGGCGTTGACCGACCAGAAGTCCGGGAACTCGACGCCGCGCTGCTCGAAGTTCACCGTGCCGTCGCGCCAGTTCGTCATCACGACGTCGCGGTGCTCCCAGGTCACCTCGTCGTAGGGGTGCACTCCCTCGGTGGTGTGGACGCGCTGCACGCGCAGCCGCTCGCGCGGCGCCCCGCCGCGCTCGGCCGTGGTCTCGACGGTCTCGGTCATGACCGTTCCCTCTCGTTCGTCAGTCCGCTGCTGTGCTGTGGCCACGGCCGTGCTCGCCGTCCGCTGCGACCCCGTGCTCTTGCTGTGGTCCCCGCTGGTGTTCCCGCCGCGGGGGTGGGGCGGCGCCGAGCGCCGTCGCCTCGTCTGCCGCCTACTGCTCATCCTGTTCCGCCGCCCCGTCCGCCATGGCGGCGCGGAGGTCGGCGATCTCCTTCTCGAAGTCCTCCACCGAGGAGAAAGACCGGTACACGCTGGCGAAGCGCAGGTACGCCACCCCGTCGAGTTCGCGCAGCGGGCCCAGGATCGCCAGGCCCACCTCGTGACTGGGGATCTCCGCGCTGCCGGTGGCGCGGATGGTCTCCTCGACCTTCTGCGCGAGCAACTGGAGCTGGTCCTCGTTGACCGGCCGCCCCTGGCAGGCCCGGGCCACGCCGCGCACGACCTTGTCGCGGCTGAACGGCTCGGTCACCCCGGAGCGCTTGACCACGGCGAGGATCGCCTCCTCGACCGTGGTGAACCTGCGCCCGCACTCGGGGCACGACCTCCTGCGCCGGATCACCTGGCCGTCGTCGACCTCCCGCGAGTCCACGACCCGCGAGTCGGCGTGACGACAGAACGGACACCGCACCGGCCTACCCCTTTTCCCTGTCCCTGCACCCGGCCACCACGACCACGGATGGTGATCAATCTGTGGACAACCCTGTGTACAACTGCCACAACCTGTGGACTACTTACAGGGGTGTAACTACCAGATGTTGTGGTGGACAGTAGAGGGCACCACCAGAGAAGACAAATTGGCGCGCCGCCGTGTTCCCGGGAAATCCGCTACCACGCGTGACTCGACCAGGGCATGCAGGGGCCCGGGAGTCACCGGTACGAGGCCTCGACGCCGCGGTACCCGGCGGCGACCTGCCAACACACCCGAAGCGGTCATCGACCGACAGCGGACAGTCCCGCATCGCCGACCACGGACCGTGAATACACCGAGGAGTGACCCCGGCCACCCCGGCCCGCGCGAGTGGGCATGATCATGCCAGGTCGCGGGAGCGTCGACACCGCGGTCGACCGAAGTGGGAACGGGTCAGCGCGAGAACGGGACCGTGAGCGGCTGGCCGGACCGCAGGGAGCTGTCGGGCAGCCGGTTCAACTCCCGGATCCTGGCGACCACGGCGGCGTTGTCGCTGCCGGGGGCCATCCGCGCGGCCACGTCCGACAAGCCCTCCCCGGGCTGCACGCGGACCACCGTGGTCGTCACCGGGACGTCCGCGCCGCCCGCGACCGAACCCGCGAACAGGCCGAGGCCGTAGACCGCGGCGGCGGCGAGGGAGGCGAGGCCGAGCAGCACGGGGACCGGCACGGGTCCCCGCCGGGCACAGCGGGCCGGTGCCACCACGCGCGGCGCACCGACCGCCCGCCTGCGCGTCGGCGGGCGCAGCCGACCCTGCCCCGAGCGGCGCGCGGGGCGGTCGAGCGGCGGCACCGGTATGGTCCGCGCAGGGGTGGTGAGCTGCGCGTACTCCCCGCCGGCGGGGATGACCGACTCAGCCGCAGGCGCTGCCGCCATCGCTGCCTCCTCGAACTGTCGTTCGATCGAACGTCCGTGCGAATGTCTACCACCCGGAACCGGTGGAATTCCAGACCCGCCCGGCGTGTCGCTCGAACAGGTGTTTGATCTCCGCAGGTCGGCGGACTACCGTCGGGTTCGGAGATGATCGACAGTTGATCGACCGGCGATCGGCTCGGACTCAGCCCGGCGCGCGATGCCGCGCCGGTACGCACGGGAGGCACAGCAGTGGCAGGCACAGGTGGTCGGAAGCCCTCGGGGGCGCCGAAGAGGAAGCCGTTGGCGGGGGGCAACGTGCGCAGCTTCCCCGAGCTCGACCAGACGCCCGACGGCGTGGAGCTGCCGCTGCGCCAGCGCCAGGTGCTGGAGGTCATCCGGTCCTGGGTCCAGCGCTTCGGCTACCCGCCCAGCGTGCGCGAGATCGGTGAGGCCGTCGGTCTGACCTCCACCTCCTCCGTCGCCTACCAACTGCGCGCGCTGGAGGAGAAGGGCTACCTGCGCCGCGACCCGAACCGCCCGCGAGCGATCGGGGTGCTCCCCGCGGACGCGGGCCAGGCGCGGCTGCGCGGCGAGCAGGTCGCCCCGGTGCTCATCGAGCAGGCCGACCAGGGCCCGGTGCCCGCCTACGTACCGGTCCTCGGCCGGATCGCCGCCGGTGGCCCGATCCTGGCCGAGCAGGCCATCGAGGACGTGTTCCCGCTCCCCAAGGAGCTGGTCGGCGAGGGTTCGCTGTTCATGCTCAAGGTCGCGGGCGATTCGATGATCAACGCCGCCATCGCCAACGACGACTGGGTCGTGGTGCGCCAGCAGCCGACCGCGGACAACGGCGAGATCGTCGCCGCCATGATCGACGGCGAAGCCACGGTGAAGACCTTCAAGCGCCGCGAGGACGGCCACGTGTGGCTGCTCCCGCACAACGACGCCTACGACCCCATCCCCGGTGACGAGGCCACCATCCTGGGCAAGGTCGTCGCGGTGCTGCGCAGGCTCTGACACCTGGGGGCCTGCGGTCACCCGGACACCGCAGGCCCCCAGTCGTGCCGCTGCCCGAGTGGACCTTGCCCGCCTACGAGCGCCGAACCGCCCGCCGGTGCATGACGAAGAGGATGCCGCCGACGGCCACGGCGGTCACCCCGAGCGCCGGGAGCGTCGACAACCCGTTGTCCTCGCTCGCCACCGCCTGCACCCCGTCTGCGGCAGCCGCGGCACCCTCGCTGCTCTTCGGTGCCGTTGTGGACCCCCCGCCCGCGGCGGGCGCGAGCGCCGCCGCGCCCGGGACCACCCGGATCGGCTGACCGACTCCCTCCGACGCCGAGACCAGCGACCCGTCCGGTTGGAACGCGATCGCCTCCCCCTGCTTCTCCCCCGCCAGCGGGATCCGAGCCGCTGTGCCCTTCAACAGCGCGGCGGCCACGTCACCACCGGGCGCCGAGAAGACGTACGCGTCGGTGTAGGTGCGCAGGGCGACGAGGTTCCCGTCGGCGCTGACCGACCCCCCGGTCACGGCCATCGAGCCGATGATCGGGTTGACGGGTCCACCCTTGGTGTCGGTCCCCTCGATCTGCACGGACCCGAGGTGTTCCAGCACGGTCGGTCCCGGGCTGCTCAGCGGACCCTTGGGCCGGTAGACGTCGGAGACGCCGAACGGGCTCTTGGCCACCAGGTACGGGACGCCGTTCTTGTCCACGAGCAGCGTCTCGGTGTCGTGCGCACCGTCCGGGTAGGTCAGTCGGTGGAGGGTGGCCTTGCCGCCGGGCGTGAGGGCGATGAGCGCCACCGTCTCGCGCTTGCCGCCGTTGTCACCGGTGTCGGACAACCAGAACGTGCCGTCCGCGCCGCGCGCGAGGTCCTCGACGTCGAACGGGTCCACGGGGCCGCTGATGACGTCTTGGACCTTGCAGGTCTCGCGGCTGAGGACGTAGACGGTCGACTTGGTGCCACCGTCGTTGACCGCGTACCAGTTCTCCCCGTCGGACACGAGCCCGGACAGCTCGTTGAGCCGCTTGTCGTTCATCACGCAGGCGTCGACCGGCGCGGGCTGCGCGGACGCCACCGCGGGCCAGAGCACGGCGAGTGCCGTGGTGGCCAGGGCGACGAGCACAGCCCGCACCGGGGTCGACGCGGGTCGCACCGCCGGGGTCAGGCCGACGAGCCGTTGACCGCGAAGCGCTCCAGCGCTCCCGCGAGGTCGGGCTTGACCTTGGCGTGCAGCGCCGTGCCCGTCTCGGTGTGCCGCTCGTCGAGCACCTCGCCCTCCCGGTGGACCCGGGCCACGACCTCGCCCCGGTCGTAGGGGACGAGGACGTCGACCTCGACGTCGGGCCGCGGGATGAGCTCGGCGATCCGCTCGCGCAGATCGTCGATGCCCTGCCCGGTCCGCGCGGAGACGAACACCGCGCCGGGCAGCAGGTGCCGCAGCCGGGCCAGCGCGATCTCGGTGCTCGCGTCGACCTTGTTGACCACCACCAGCTCCGGCGGCATCCGCGTGTCGCGGCGGTCGCCGATGTCGTTGAGCACCTCGCGCACGGCGGTGACCTGCCACTCCGGCATCGGGTCGGCGCCGTCGACGACGTGCACGACCAGGTCCGCGTCGGCGACCTCGTCCAGCGTCGAGCGGAACGCCTCGACGAGCTGGTGCGGCAGGTGCCGGACGAAGCCGACGGTGTCGGTGAGGGTGTAGACGTTGCCCTCGGCGGTCTCGGTGCGCCGGGTGGTCGCGTCGAGGGTGGCGAACAGCGCGTCCTCCACCAGCACCCCCGCGCCGGTCAGCGCGTTGAGCAGGCTCGACTTGCCCGCGTTGGTGTAGCCGGCGATGGCCACGCTGGGCACGTCGTTGGCCACCCGGCGGCTGCGCTTGGTGTCGCGGAAGGCGGACATCTCCTTGATGTCC
Source organism: Actinokineospora sp. PR83 (assembly GCF_021056305.1). Taxonomy (NCBI): domain Bacteria; kingdom Bacillati; phylum Actinomycetota; class Actinomycetes; order Pseudonocardiales; family Pseudonocardiaceae; genus Actinokineospora; species Actinokineospora sp. PR83. The sequence goes on along the minus strand of NZ_JAJCXD010000057.1, from coordinate 5,698 downwards.
TTGCGCAGCTTGGAGATCTTGTTCCGGATCCGGCGCCGGTCGGTCTCGATCTTGGTCTCACCGGGACCGCGCAGACCCACGCCGCCGTTGCCGCCGCCCGCCCGGCCACCGGCCTGCCGGGACAGGGTGGCGCCCCAGCCGCGCAGCCGGGGCAGCAGGTACTGCAGTTGGGCCAGCTCCACCTGGGCCTTGCCCTCCCGCGAGCGGGCGTGCTGGGCGAAGATGTCCAGGATGAGTGCGGTGCGGTCGACGACCTTGACCTTGAGCCGGGTCTCGAGCTGCTGCAGTTGCGACGGCGACAGCTCACCGTCGCAGATCACCGTGTCGGCGCCGGTCGCGCGGACGACGTCGGCCAGCTCGGTGACCTTGCCGGAGCCGATGTAGGTCGCCGGGTCCGGCCGGTCGCGCCGCTGCACCAGGCCGTCGAGGACCTCCGAGCCCGCCGTCTCGGCGAGTCGGGCCAGCTCGGCCAGCGACGACTCGGACTCCAGGGCCGTGCCCTCGGTCCACACGCCGACCAAGACGACCCGCTCCAGCCGCAACTGGCGGTACTCGACCTCGGTGATGTCTTCGAGTTCGGTGGAGAGTCCGACGACGCGCCGGAGCGACGAGCGCTCCTCGAGTTCGAGTTCACCGAGGGAGAGCTCAGCCGGACCGGTCCCGTCGCCGTGGATGTCGCGCTGGATGCTTTCCTCAGTCACGTGGTGAACCCGTCCTTCGTGTCGGTTGCCATGCCTGCCCCGCGAGGGGCCGTACCTCCATCTTCCCACGATGGCGCTCCCATTTCGACCTGGTTACCCACCGGGGTAGAGCGCGACGTAGACGGCGGTCCGCTCCGCGCCCGGGCGCGGGGTGCGCCGGGCGAACTCCTCCAGCAGCTCCCCGACCCGTACCGCCAGCTCCGCGCGGGTCTCCGCGTCGACCTGCACGACCAGGCGGGACTGGTCGACGGAGGCGATCCCCACCTCGGTCACCTCACCCAGGTAGGCCTGCAACATCGCCTCCGCCACGCCCACGTCCTCACGGGGCAGCCGCAACTGCCAGGACAGCTCGGTCGACCGGTACGGGATCTCCTTGGCACCCCGGGTGCCGCGGCGCTCGGGGAGGGCCTCCAGGAAGCCCGCGGCGTGGAGCCTGCGCACGTGGTGCAGGGTCGTGGCCGGGTCGCGGTCGATCCGCTGGGCGATCTCCTTGTTGGTCAGCGGGCGTTGGTGGGTCAACCGGAGGATGCGCAGCCGCACCGCCGACCCCAGGACCTGCATCTCCTCCGGGGTGGCAGGCCTGCGCGCTCGTTCCGTCACCTGCCCAGCCTAGGGCTGTGGACAGACCGATTGACAGTTTCCAATCAGTCGGGGGAACCTCTTCGCCATGACCACCACCCTCCGCGGGCACCAGGGCTTCCGACGGCTTTGGGCGGGCGACACGATCGCCCAGTTCGGCACGTCGATCGGCAACCTCGTGCTACCGCTGCTGGCGATCGCCGTGCTGCAGGTGACCCCGGGTGAGATGGGGGTGCTGACCGCGGCGGAGAACGCGGCCTTCCTGCTGGTCGGGCTGCCCGCCGGGGCGTGGGTGGACCGGATGCGCAAGCGGCCGATGATGATCAGGATGGACCTGGCCAGGGCGGTGCTGCTGCTGACCGTGCCGATCGCGGCCTGGGTCGGCGTGCTGACGCTGACCCACCTGGTGGTCGTCGCCCTGGGAATCGGGTTGTGCACGGTGTTCTTCGACGTGGGCTACCAGTCGTACCTGCCCGCGCTGGTCGGCCGGGCGCACCTGGTGGAGGGCAACGCCAAGCTCCAGGCCAGCCAGTCAGTGGCCGGGTTGGCCGGTCCGGCGCTGGGCGGCCTGCTCGTCCAGTGGCTCAGCGCGGCGGCGGCACTGGTCACGACCTGCTTCGGCTACCTGGCCTCGGCGCTGTTCCTGTCCCGGATCCGGTTGGAGGAGACCGTGGTCCGGCGGCCGGGGAAGCCGGACCTGCGCGCGGAGGTGGTGGAGGGGCTGCGGTTCGTGCTCGGCAACCGACTGCTGGTCGCCATCGTGGGGTGCACCGGCACGTCGAACTTCTTCAACGGCGTGGTGACCGCGGTCCACCTGCTCTTCCTGACCCAGGTGGTGGGCCTGTCGGCGGGGGCGGTCGGTGTGGTCGTGGGCCTGGAATCGGCGGGCGGGTTGCTGGGTGCCCTCATCGCCGGTCGGGTGGGCAGGCGGATCGGGGGTGCGCGGGCGATCTGGCTCAGCCTTGTCGTCACCATGCCGTTCAGCCTGCTCATCCCGCTGGCGGCGCCGGGGTGGCCGCTGGTGGTGGCGGTGGCGGGCTACGTGGTGGTCAACGTCGGGGTGCTGGTCTACAACATCTCGCAGGTCAGCTTCCGGCAGGTGATCTGCCCGGACGCCCTGCTCGGCCGGATGAACGCCAGCATCCGGTTCATCGTGTGGGGGACGCTGCCGTTGGGCGCGCTGGCCGGGGGTGCGCTCGGCGAGTGGCTGGGGGTGCGCACGACCCTGTGGGTGGGTGTCGTGGGGTGGGTGGCCGCCACGGCGTGGGTGGTGTTCTCCCCTTTACGCGGCATGCGCGACACCCCGGGGCAGGAGGTGGCCTAGGGAATCTTCGGCGGGCGTTCGCAGCGGGAAGCCCGGAAACTGCCCGGACCGGTGGCGAGGCCGGCGGTGGGTTCGGTCGCGCAGGTCAGACCTGGGCGTCCCACCAGGACTGGTCGAGTTCGCCCTGGGCGACGAAGACGGCCGGGCCGGTCAGGGTGCTGCCGGTCTCGGTGATCTCGACGGTGACCGTGCCGCCGGGGATGTGGACGGTGACCGTGCCGGTGGTGCGGTCCTGGGCCTCCAGTGCGGCAGCCGCGGCGGCGACCGTGCCGGTGCCGCAGGAGCGGGTCTCGCCGACGCCGCGCTCGTGCACGCGCATCCGGACCTCGTCGGGGCCCAGGGGTTGCACGAACTCCAGGTTGACGCCGTTCGGGAACGCCGCCCGGTCGAAGTCCGGCTGGGTGGTGAGGTCCAGGGTGGGCACGTCCTCGGTGACGCAGGCCAGGTGTGGGTTGCCGACGTCGATGCCGAGGCCGGAGTAGGTGCGGCCGGTGACCGTGGTGGCGGAGCGGCCGGTGCGGCGCACCGGTCCCATGTCGACGGTCACCTGCCCGTCGGGGCGGATGGTGGCCGGGCGCAGGCCCGCGCGGGTGCCGACCGGGACCACCGGGCCGTCGGCCAGGCCTTGGTCGCTGAGGTGGCGGGCGAAGACGCGGACGCCGTTGCCGCACATCTCGGCGAGGGAGCCGTCGGCGTTGCGGTAGTCCATGAACCAGACGTCGCCGTCGATGCCCTCGGGGGCGTCGGGCAGGGCCTTGGTGCGGACGACGCGCAGGACGCCGTCGGCGCCGAGGCCCCGGCTGCGGTCGCACAGGGCGCGCACCCTCGCCTCGGTCAGGTCCAGGTCGCCGTCGGGGTCGGGCAGCAGCACGAAGTCGTTCTCGGTGCCGTGCCCCTTGCGGAACTCGATCGCCACGGCACCAGGTTACGGCCGGGCGGCGGCGAGTGCGGCGGCGGCCAGGTCGGGGCGGGCGGCGTCGAGCCAGGTGATGCGACGGTCGCGGCGGAACCAGGAGCGCTGCCTGCGGACGAACCGGCGGGTGGCGCGGGCGGTCTCCTCGGCGGCCGCGGCCATCGGGGTGCCCTCGTCGAGAGCGGCGAGGACCTGCTGGTAGCCCAGCGCGCGCGAGGCCGTGCGGCCCTCCCGCAGGCCGCGGGCGTCGAGCGCGCGGACCTCCTCGACCAGGCCCCCGGCGAACATGCGCTCGACCCGCAGGTCGACGCGGGCGTCGAGTTCGGCCGGGTCGCGGTCCAGGCCGAGCAGGACCGTGCCGTAGCGGGGCGGCCCGGGTTTCGGCATGGTCGCCGAGAACGGCTCGCCGGTCAGCTCGATGACCTCCAGCGCCCGCACGACCCGCCTGCCGTTGCTGGGCAGGATCGCGTCGGCGGCCACCGGGTCGAGGCCGCCGAGCCTGCGGTGCAGCGCCTCGGCACCGACGGAGACGAGTTCACCCTCCAGCCGGGCCCGCACCGCCGGGTCGGTGCCCGGGAAGCGCAGGTCGTCGACGACGGCCTGGACGTAGAGGCCGGAGCCGCCGACCAGGATGGGCACCCGGCCGCGGGCGAGCACGTCCTCGACGGCCGCGCGCGCGTGCCGCTGGTAGGCGGCCACGGACGCGGTCTCGGTGACGTCGAGGACGTCGAGCTGGTGGTGCGGCACCCCGCGCCGCTCGGCCGGGGTGATCTTGGCGGTGCCGATGTCCAGGCCGCGGTAGAGCTGCATGGCGTCGGCGTTGACCACCTCGCCGCCGAGGCGCTCGGCCAGCTCGACACCCAGGTCGGACTTGCCGGTGGCGGTCGGTCCGACCAGGGCCAGGGCGGTGCTCATCCGGTCACCGGCGCCCAGACGGCCACGTGGTAGGCGACCCCGAAGGGCACGAGGGTGCGCGAGTGGGTGCCGCGCCAGCGCCTGCCGTCGGCGCGCACGGCGGCGGCCAGCACCTGCCACGGGGCGCGGCCGACCGCGCCCAGCTCGGTGGCCAGCCGCGCGTCGAGCCGGTCGAGGGCGTCGAGGTCGGCCGCGGCCAAGGCGCGGGAGACCGCGGCGTCGAAGTCGGCGGCCCGCTCGTCCGGCCTGCCGACCGCGTGGTCGCCGTGGCGGTGCGAGCCGTCGCCGAGGACCAGCAGGCCCACCGGGTCGGGTCCGGCCAGGTCTCCCGCCAGCGCGGCGCCGTCGTGGGCGCAGCGGGCGGGGTCCAGGTCGGCGGCGACCAGCCGCACGCCGACGTCCTCGGCGTCCGCTTGGCCGCGCAGCCAGGCCGCGACCAGGACCGGCAGCGGCAGCTCCGGGTCCGGCGCGGTGTGGTTCACCCGGGAGAGGGAGACCGGGACGTCGACGCCGAAACCGCGGAAGGTGCCCGACACCCCCGCGTCGAAGCACGCGGCGGTGGGGTGCGCGCCGACGGCGAGCCAGTGCGGTGAGCTGTCGGCCAGCGCCTTCGCCGCCTCGACGCACGCCGCGCGCACGACGGCCGCCCGCGGGTCGTCCCCACCGACCAGTTCCGGGACGACGAGGGGCGGCTGCGGCAGCACCGCGACACACGAGATCACGGTGGCGAGGTTACTGTCCGTCGAACTATCTTGGCCGCCGCAGCCCACGGATGGACGATTTACGGCACCATGATGACCACAGCGGCTCTCGAAGTACCCTGGCGCGTCCTGACCTGTTTGAATGCGCCCGGGTACGCCAGAGCCGCACGGCCCGTGGGCCGTACGCACAGTGCTGGGCCCCGCGCGAGCGGGGCGCCCGCGGGGTACGCGGGCAACGCAGGCGGGAGGAGCCGGGTATGATCGACAACAACGAGAGCGCCGAGGTGGCGGCCGAGGACGGCACCACCGCGACCCCGGACGCGGCCCCCGCCGCCGCGCCGGTCGACACCACCGCCACCGAGACGACGGCCCCGGCCGGGGCACCCGCCGAGACCGCCCCCGAGGCGACCGCGGACGACACGACCGACGACACGGCAGCGGGCGACGCGACGCCGGACGCGGCCCCGGCCGACGAGGCGGCCGCGAGCGAGCCGCCCGCCACCGCGCCGAGCCCGGCGCCGGTGAGCCCGGCCTCGATCAGCCCGGCCTCGGCGACCCCCGCGAC